>NZ_JAGXJG010000160.1:0-371 GCF_019091725.1 Cellulomonas sp. GbtcB1
TCAATCTTAGAATCTCCTACTTGTATATGCTTACTTTAGGCAAATTAAACTTAGAGTTAGATTAGTAGTGGTGGTCTAAGAAAGAATACTCATGTATATTTGGTATAAATTTAAGTCTTTGACTTTTAATTTTAGATTCCAAATAGAAATTTTCTTTCAGTTTCCTAGAATGCATTGAAAATTTAGTATAACTTTCATAAGTTGTTAATATCTATTTTCTGTCAATGGATCCAAACAGTATGTTTATGTATGGAATATGAGTTTTGTATTCTGTGACCAGGATCTACTTGGACTATTCTAAGAAATCTTTATTGTAACTAGACCTAAGTCATCAAAAGACCACAACCACAATTTTATATATCTATGGCATT
>NZ_JAGXJG010000161.1:0-370 GCF_019091725.1 Cellulomonas sp. GbtcB1
TAAAATCATGCGATGTCACAACCATCAACTAGGTGGTTACGTTGGTTTATTTAGGTTGTTTGAAAGCTTTCCGAACCGACTTTACTGTCTAAGTGATGTATTGCTGACACTCATTTGAAATCATCCTGCGTCAAATCACTCCGATGGGGGTTCGGCTGGCGTTCACGTTGGGTGATTGAGGATGTTTGACAGCCATCTTTACCGACTTCATTGTCAGTCCGATGGGGGACACTCGTCTAAAATCAAGCGGCGTCACAACCATCAACTGGGTGGTTACGTTGGTTGATTGAGGATGTTTGAAAGCTGTCCGAACTGGCTTAACTGTCGGAGTGATGTATTGCTGACACTCATTTGAAATTATCCTGCGTCA
>NZ_JAGXJG010000162.1:0-369 GCF_019091725.1 Cellulomonas sp. GbtcB1
GTCGACGGGGATGCTCACGGTCGGCAAGCGCCGTCGCCCCGACCTGCCGTTCACCGCGGGCGACGCGACGGCCCGGCCGCTCGCGGGCGGGGTCCTCGGCGCGGTGACGATCTCGTTCGGCCTGCGGTACGTGGCGGACACGGTCGGCGCGCTGGAGGAGATGCGCCGCGTGACCAGGCGGGGCGGGCGCCTGGTCGTGTGCGAGTTCCCGACGCCGACCTGGGCGCCGTTCCGCACCGTGTACTCGGGGTACCTCGACAAGGCGCTGCCCGCGGTGGCGAAGGTGGTCGCGCGGGAGACCGCGGAGTACGACTACCTGGCCGAGTCGATCCAGGACTGGCCCGACCAGCTGGGTCTGGCGAAGCTCCT
>NZ_JAGXJG010000163.1:0-358 GCF_019091725.1 Cellulomonas sp. GbtcB1
GGACGAGCCCGCGGCGGGTCCGGAGCCGGTCGGCGCGGGGCGCGCCGGCGACGTCGTGGCGTCGTCCGGCCCCGAGGGATCCGGCTCGCTCGCCCCGGAGCGGCCTCGGCGCCACGGCAGGCGGTCGGCGAGTGCGCGACCGGCCCTGGCCGGGCGGGCGTCGGCGTCGTCGTCCGCGGCGGGCGGGGCGGCCGGGGTCGACGACGCACCAGCGGCGTCCGCCGGGGCGGCCGGCGTCACCGGCAGAGTCGTGGTCGCGTCGTCGCGCGGACCGGACCGGGGCGCGGCAGCGGCAGCGGCCCGGCCGCTGCCGGGCGTCGCGGGCGTGTCCGGGGCCCGCCCCGGGACGGCGGTGGCC
>NZ_JAGXJG010000164.1:0-354 GCF_019091725.1 Cellulomonas sp. GbtcB1
GGTCCTGGTCACTGTCCTAGTCTTGTTCTATGGTCCTGGTTCGGCGATTCTTGTTCAGGTTCTAATTTTGGGTCCCAGGTATAGGTCTGGGTTCGGGTTTGGTTCTTCGTCTGGGTTCTCGTCCTAGTCTGAGCCCAAGATCTAGACACCGACTACCGAACTTGTCTAGGCCTCGTTACTCGAATCCCAAGTCAAGATCTGGATCACTGTCACGGGTCTCGGTCTGGTTCTGGTTCAGGTCCAGGTCCCATTTCTATGTTTGGGTGAGGGATCAAGATTGGGGGGCAGTTCTAGGTCCCGACCCCTGTTCTGTGTCCCTAGTCTAGATCAGGGTCTGAGTCGGGTAATAGGTCG
>NZ_JAGXJG010000165.1:0-346 GCF_019091725.1 Cellulomonas sp. GbtcB1
AGGAAGCCGACGGTCTGCGAGAAGCCGGCCGCCGCGGACGACAGCACGGAGATGACCAGCGCGATCTGGATGTGGAGCTTGCGGTTCACCAGGTCGGCGAGCTTGCCCCAGATCGGGGTGGTGTTCGTGGTGGTGAGGAGGGTCGCGGTGACGACCCAGGTGTAGGACGACTGCGACCCCTTGAGGTCGCTGTCGATCTTCGGCAGGGAGCTCGACACGACGCTCGTGGCCAGGATGGACACGAACATGCCGAGCAGGCTGCCGGAGAGGGCCTCCATCACCTGCCGGTGGTTCATCGCGGGCGCGGGCCCGCGGTCGACGGTCGGGCTCTCCGCCCGGGTGGTGC
>NZ_JAGXJG010000166.1:0-341 GCF_019091725.1 Cellulomonas sp. GbtcB1
TGCTCGAGGAGAACGACGGCGCGGGCAACACCTTCAAGGCGACCGCGAAGCCGGTGCTCGTCGGCACGGCGGTCGTCGGGGCGACCACGATGCTCTTCTCCATCATCATGGCGCTCACCGAGGGCCTCACCACGGGGCTCGACAACTTGTCGCTGCTGCCCCCGCCGGTCCTGCTCGGCCTGGTCACAGGCGGCGCGATGATCTTCTGGTTCACCGGCGCGCCCATCCAGGCCGTGACCACCGGCGCATACCGGGCGGTCGAGTTCAACAAGGCGAACATCCACCTCGACGGCGGCGAGCGGGCCAGCGAGGCGGACCCCCGCCGGGTGGTGGAGATCTGC
>NZ_JAGXJG010000167.1:0-340 GCF_019091725.1 Cellulomonas sp. GbtcB1
GCCCGACGCCGACGAGCAGCGCGACGACCCGCCCGCGCAGCGCGTCCCCGGACAGCCCGAGGTGGTTGCGCAGCGGGCGGCTGACCGAGGCGCCGACGGACTTTGTCGGGTTGAGCGCCGCGAACGGGTACTGGAACACCATCTGCACCTGCGACCGGTACGCCCGCAGGTCGGCGCCGCGCAGGTGCGTGACGTCCCGGCCCTCCAGCGTCACGGTGCCGGCCGTCGGCCGCTCGGTGCCGGTGAGCATCTTGGCGACCGTCGACTTGCCGTAGCCCGACTGCCCGACGAGCGCCTGGACCCGCCCGGGCGCGAGCGCGAACGGCACCCCGCGGACGGC
>NZ_JAGXJG010000168.1:0-333 GCF_019091725.1 Cellulomonas sp. GbtcB1
GGGCGCCCGAGGTCGGCGCGCTCGGCGAGGTGATGCTCCGGCACGACCCGGGAGAGCAACGCAGCCGCTCGGCGCGCGGGTTCGCGGCGCACGAAGGTGGCGGGGAGTACGACGTCGCCCGCGCCCTGCGCACCGCGTTCGGGCTGCCCGCGGTGGTGGTGACGGCCCTCGTCGACGTCGAGGTCGGTCGGCTGGTCGAGGACCTGGTGCCCGCCTCCGGCGTGGACACCCGCTGGGTCCGCTGGCTGCCGGCCGGGGGACCGGTTCCCGCCAGGAACGGGCTGAACTTCACCGAGCGCGGGCACGGCGCCCGCGGCGCGGTGGGCGTCTCCG
>NZ_JAGXJG010000169.1:0-333 GCF_019091725.1 Cellulomonas sp. GbtcB1
CGTGTGTTGAATGTTCAAGTCCGGTAGGGTCGGCGGCATGAGCCAGAGGGGCGAGGACGCCACGCCGTGGCTCTCCGTCGCCCAGGAGGAGGACTGGAAGGCCGTCGGCGCCCTGCTGTCGACCATGCCCGCGGCGCTCGACGCGCAGCTCAAGCGGGATGCGGGGATGAACCTCTACGAGTACAACGTCCTGGTGGCGCTGTCCGTGCGGCCGCACGGCGAGATCCCGATGAGCGGCCTCGCGCGCCTCACGCAGAGCTCCCCGTCCCGGCTGTCGCACGCGGTCCGGCGGCTCGGGCAGGCCGGCTGGGTCACGCGCGGCTCGGGCGTCGC
>NZ_JAGXJG010000017.1:0-68456 GCF_019091725.1 Cellulomonas sp. GbtcB1
GCCAACCAGGCGGTCGCTCCGGCGGCGGCGCCGCGTACGGCGGCGGTCGTTCCGGCGGCGGCGCCGGGTACGGCGGCGGTCGTTCCGGCGGTGCGGGCCAGGGCGGCGGGCGGTCGGGCGCGGGCTCGTCCGGCGGCTACGGCGGGCGCTCCGGGTCCGGCGGTCAGGGCGGTGGCTACGGCGGGGGCCGTCCCGGCTCGGGCGGCCAGGGCGGTGGCTTCGGCGGCGGCTCCGGCCGGCCGTCCTCCGGCGGTCGTCCCGCCGCGGGTCGCCCGGGCGCGGCGTCCGGTCGCCCCGGCGCCTCCTCTGCCGGCCGCCCCGGCGGCTCCTCGTCCGGCCGGGTCGCGGGCGTGGGCCGTCCCGGCGGCGGCACCCGTTCCGGCGCCCCCCGCGGCGCCGACACCGGCCGCCCGGGCTCGGCCTGGCCGTCCCGGCCGCCGCAGTCGTACCGCACGCCGCCGCGCGGTCCGCGGTCCACGGACCTCGACGTGCACGACCCCGAGGGCGTGCGCCTGCAGAAGGTGCTCGCGCAGGCCGGCCTCGGCTCGCGCCGCGCGTGCGAGGAGCTGATCGCGGCCGGCCGCGTGACGGTCGACGAGCAGGTGGTGCTGGAGCTCGGCGTGCGCGTCGACCCGCGCACCGCCGTGATCCACGTCGACGGCCTGCGCCTGCAGCTCGACAAGGACGTCATCACCCTGGCGCTGAACAAGCCCCTGGGCGTGGTGTCGACGATGCACGACCCCGAGGGCCGCCCGTCGCTCGAGCAGTTCGTGCAGAACCGCGAGGAGCGGCTGTTCCACGTCGGCCGGCTGGACGCCGACTCGGAGGGCCTGATCCTGCTGACCAACGACGGGGAGCTCGCCAACCGGCTCTCGCACCCGTCGCACGGCGTCTCCAAGACGTACCTCGCCACCGTCGAGGGCCGGGTCCCCGCCGGGGTCGGCGCGCGGCTGAAGAAGGGCGTCGAGCTCGAGGACGGCGTGGTGGCGGTGGACGCGTTCCGCGTCGTGGACGCCACGCCGCAGGCCAGCATGGTCGAGATCGTGATCCACGAGGGCCGCAACCGCGTCGTCCGCCGGCTGCTGGAGGAAGTGGGCCACCCGGTGACCCGCCTGCTGCGCACCCAGATCGGCCCGATCAAGCTCGGCGACCTGCGCCCGGGCCGCACCCGCGTGCTCGGGAAGGCGGAGGTCGGCTCGCTGATGACGTCGGTGGGCATGTGAGCACGAACGGCACGGCAGCGGTGGTGACCCGCGGCCCGGTCCGCGTGGTCGGCACCGGGCTGCTGGGCGCGTCGGTCGGCCTGGCGCTGACCGCGCGCGGCGTCGACGTGACGCTGCACGACCCGTCCCGCACGGCGCTGGCGCTGGCCCGCGACGTGGGGGCCGGGCGGCCCGCGGCGGACGGCGACCCGGAGCCGGCGCTGGTCGTCGTCGCCGCGCCGCCGGACGTGACGGCGGACGTCGTGCGGGCGGAGCTGGAAGCGCACCCGGACGCGGTCGTGACCGACGTGGCGAGCGTCAAGGGCTACGTGCTCAACGAGCTGCGGGCCGCGGGCGCGGACCTGTCCCGGTACGTCGGGTCGCACCCGATGGCCGGGCGGGAGCGCTCGGGGGCGGCCGCGGCGGTTCCGGACCTGTTCGTCGGGCGGCCGTGGGTCGTCGTCGACTCGGGGGAGTCCCGGCCGGACGCGCTGCTCGCGGTGCGGACGCTGGCGACCGACCTGGGCAGCCTGCCGGTGACGATGGACGCCGCGGAGCACGACGCCGCGGTGGCCGTCGTCTCGCACGTGCCGCAGGTCGCGGCCAGCCTGGTCGCGGCGCGGCTGCGCGGGGCCGAGCCGGACGCGCTCGGGCTCGCGGGCCAGGGCCTGCGGGACGTGACCCGGATCGCGTCGTCGGACCCGGCGCTGTGGACGTCGATCCTGGCGGCCAACGCGGCGGCCGTGCGCGGCGTGCTCGCCGGGCTGCGGGACGACCTGGACGAGGTCCTGGGCGCGCTGGACAGCGCCGCCCGGGCGAGCGGGCCGGAGGACGTCGAGCTCGGCGCGCTGGCCCGCGTGGCGCGGCTGATCGCGGACGGCAACGCCGGCGTGGCGCTCGTGCCCGGCAAGCACGGCGGCGCGCCGCGCTCGTACGCGGTGGTGACGGCCCTCGTGCCAGACCGGCCCGGCGAGCTCGCGCGGCTGCTGACCGACGTCGGCGCGGCCGGCGTGAACCTGGAGGACCTGCGGCTCGAGCACGCGGCGGGACGGCCCGTCGGCATGGCGTCGGTGTCGGTCGACCCCGCGCGCTCGGCGCACCTGGAGGCGGAGCTGACGGCCCGCGGTTGGAGGTTGATTCGGTGACTGCGCACGACGCGCCCCGTCCCGTGGTGGTGGCGATCGACGGGCCCTCGGGCTCGGGGAAGTCGACGGTGTCCCGGCGGGTCGCCGAGCGGCTCGGCCTGGCGTACCTGGACACCGGCGCGATGTACCGCGCGGCGACCTGGTGGGCGCTGCACCGCGGGGTGTCGCTGACCGACGCGGACGCGGTGGCGCAGCTCGTCCGGGAGATGCCGCTGGTGATGGGCGTCGACCCGCGCGACCCGGGCGTGCACGTGGACGGGCACGACGTCGGCGAGGCGATCCGCGACACCGCCATCTCCGCCGCGGTGAGCGCGGTGGCGACCAACCTCGAGGTGCGGGCCGAGCTCGGCCGCCGGCAGCGCGCGGAGATCGCGGCGCAGGCGGCGTCCTCGGCGTTCTCGGGCGGCCGCGGCATCGTCGCGGAGGGCCGGGACATCACCACGGTCATCGCGCCGGACGCCGATGTGCGGCTGCTGCTGACCGCGAGCGAGGAGGCCCGGCTCGCCCGGCGCGCCCGCGAGGTGCACGGCTCCGACGACGCCGACGCCGTCGAGGCGACCCGGGACCAGGTGGTCCGCCGGGACGCGGACGACTCGACGGTCTCGCAGTTCCTCGTCGCGGCCGACGGCGTGGTGACGGTGGACTCCTCGGAGCTCGACCTCGACCAGACCGTGCAGGCGGTGCTGGACGTGGTGGCCCGCACCGCGGACCTGCACGCGTGACGGGCCCGGGCGTGGCGTCCGCCCCGCGGGTGGCGGAGGCGCTGCCCGGCTCCCGCCCCGTGCCCGGGTGGGCGCGCGCCATCGGCGTGTTCCTCGCGCACGGCGTCTGGGACGCCCGGGTCGTCGGCGCCGAGCACGTGCCGGCGACCGGTCCGGTGGTGTTCGCCGCCAACCACACCAGCGTGATCGACGGGCCGCTGCTGCAGGGCATCACGCCGCGCCCGGTGCACATCCTGGTCAAGCACGAGATGTTCCGCGGCCCGATCGGTGCGGTGCTGCGGGGCGCGCAGCAGATCCCGGTGGATCGGTCCGGCGGGCGGGCGGCCCTGGTCGCGGCGCTGGCGGTGCTGCAGCGCGGCGACGCGGTCGGCGTGTTCCCCGAGGGGAACCGGGGGCGCGGCGACGCGTCGTCGGCGCGAGCCGGCGTCGCCTGGCTGGCCGTGCACGCGGGCGCGCCGGTCGTCCCGGTCGCGATCCTCGGGACCCGCCGCACGGGGGAGTCGGTCGGCCACGTCCCGGGGCTGCGCCGGCGGCTGCACGTCGAGCTCGGCGCGCCGCTGGACCTGTCGCCGGCCGACGGGCAGTCGCGGCGCGAGGCGATCGGGGAGGGGACGGAGACGGTCCGCGCGGCGCTCTCGGCGCTGGTCCGCGACGCCGCGGCCCGGACCGGCGCGGCGCTCCCGACGGACTGACCCGGGGGCGTCGTCGGGCGTGGTTCGTCCCGGGCCGCTCGGTCAGGGAGAATGGTGCCCATGCGTGACAGCGAGCCGGCCCAGCCGACCACCTCCGAGGACCCCGCCGTGGAGCTCGACGACCTCCAGGAGGGCCCCGCCGAGCCGTTCGACGGCACGGACGTGACCGCGGAGGCGGAGGACGACGAGGCGCGCGAGCGCGCCCTGCGGGCCGGGCTGGACGACTACGAGCTCGAGGACGACGACGTCGCCCTGCTCTCCGGCGACGAGGGCGCGTACGACGAGGACGGCTCGCACCTGGCGCTCCCCGTGCTCGCCGTGGTCGGCCGCCCGAACGTCGGCAAGTCGACGCTGGTCAACCGGATCCTGGGCCGGCGCGAGGCCGTCGTCGAGGACAAGCCGGGCGTGACGCGCGACCGCGTGTCCTACCCCGCCGAGTGGGCCGGTCGCCGGTTCACGCTGGTCGACACCGGCGGCTGGGAGGTCGACGTCGCGGGCATCGAGGCGCGCGTGGCCGAGCAGGCCGAGGTCGCGATCTCGCTGGCCGACGCCGTGCTGTTCGTCGTGGACGCCACGGTCGGCCCGACGGCCACCGACGAGCGGGTCGTGCGCCTGCTCCGCAAGTCCGGGAAGCCGGTCGTGCTGTGCGCCAACAAGGTCGACGGCCCGCGCGTCGAGGCCGACGCCGCCGAGCTGTGGAGCCTCGGCCTCGGCGAGCCGCACCCGGTCTCCGCCCTGCACGGCCGCGGCACGGGCGACCTGCTCGACGCCGCGATGGCGGCGCTGCCGACGGTCTCGCAGCACGCCACCGCCCGCCCCGGCGGCCCGCGCCGCGTCGCGCTGGTCGGCCGCCCGAACGTCGGCAAGTCGTCGCTGCTCAACAAGGTGCTCGGCACCGACCGCGTGGTCGTCGACGACACCGCCGGCACCACCCGCGACCCGGTCGACGAGCTCGTCGAGCTCAAGGGCGTGCCGTGGTGGTTCGTCGACACCGCCGGGATCCGCCGCCGCGTGCACCAGACCTCCGGTGCGGACTTCTACGCCTCCCTGCGCACGCAGGCCGCGATCGAGAAGGCCGAGGTCGCCGTCGTGCTCCTCGACGCGTCGCAGCCGCTCACCGAGCAGGACACCCGCGTCATCCAGCAGGTCATCGACGCCGGGCGCGCGCTGGTCATCGCGTACAACAAGTGGGACCTCATGGACGAGGACCGCCGGCCGTACCTCGAGCGCGAGATCGAGAAGGAGCTCGTGCAGATCCAGTGGGCGCCGCGGGTGAACATCTCCGCGCGGACCGGCTGGCACACCGACCGGCTCGTCCCCGCGCTCACGCGGTCGCTCGAGTCCTGGGACACCCGCATCCCCACCGGCAAGCTCAACGCGTTCCTGGGCGAGCTCGTCGCCGCGCACCCGCACCCGCTGCGCGGCGGCAAGCAGCCGCGCATCCTGTTCGCGACCCAGGCGTCGACCCGTCCGCCGCGGTTCGTCATCTTCGCGACCGGCTTCCTCGAGGCGGGCTACCGCCGGTTCATCGAGCGCCGGCTGCGCGAGACGTTCGGCTTCGAGGGCTCGCCGATCTCGATCTCGGTCCGCGTCCGGGAGAAGCGCAAGCGGTGACCCGCGGCGCGGAGGTCGAGCGGACGGGCGACCGGACGGCCGAGGCGGACCGGCACCACGTGCGGCGGCGGTCGCCGGTGCTCGTGCTGGGGCTGCCGCGCGACCCCGCCGGGCCGCGGCACGTCGCCGGGTTCCTCGCCGTCACGGTGCTGACCGTGCTGGTGACCCGGGGGCTGCTCGCGCTGACCGGGTTCCCGCAGCTGGGCGGCGACGGCCTGCACATCGCGCACGTCCTGTGGGGCGGGCTGCTGATGGCGGTCGCGGTCGTCGCGGTACTGTCCTGGGCCGGTCCCGTTGTCCGGCCGCTGGCCGCGCTGGTCGGCGGCATCGGGTTCGGGCTGTTCATCGACGAGATCGGCAAGTTCGTCACGTCGGACAACGACTACTTCTACGAGCCGACCGCGTCGCTCATCTACGTCGTGGTGGTCGTGCTGGTCCTGGTGGGCGAGGTGATCCACGGCCGGCGGCGCGACCCGCACGAGACGCTCGCGGCCGCCGCGGACCTCGCCGTCGCCGGTCTGGCGGGCGGGTTCTCGCCGCGAGCCCGGCGCCAGGCGCGGGAGCTCGTGGCCGGCGCCGGCGACGTCCGGGGCGCGGCCGAGGTCCGTGCCCTGCTCGACGTCGTCGAGGACGACGCGCGGGAGCTGCCCGACCCCATCAGCGCCGTGGCCCGCGCCGTCGTCACGGCGTCCCGGCGCGTGGTGCGCGTCCGGTGGCTGCCGCGGGTGACCGTCGGCGTGCTGGCGCTCGTCACGCTGTACACCGTGGTGCGGGGGACCGTGCTGGTCGCGACCGGGGCGGACCTGCCCTGGTGGGCGATGGTCGGGCTGCTCGCCAGCGGGGCCGCGTCCCTGGTGTGCTCCGTGGTGGGCCTGCGGCTGGTCGGCGACGACCGGGCGCGCGGGTACGAGTGGTTCCGGCGCGCGGTGCTCGTCAACCTGCTGCTGAGCCAGATCTTCCTGTTCCGGATCGACCAGTGGAGCGCGGTCACCGGCCTCGTGGTCGATCTGCTGCTGCTCGGCGTCGTGGCGGCGGAGCTCGACGTGCTGCGCGGCCGCTCGGGGGAGCACGACGTGGCGGGCGAGGCGGCGGAGGCCACGGCGCCGGCGCGCTGACCGCGACGCTGTCTCGGTGGCGGTCAGCGGATGTCGCACGACGCGCACTCCCCGCGTCCTCGGCACCCGGTGCCACCCGCGGTGGAGGTCGCGGGCGGCACCGGGCCCGTCGATGGAACGGGCCCTCAGCGTGCCGCGGTCAGGGAAGCCCAGGTGAGCGGTCCGACGACGCCGTCCGTGACGAGGCCGTGCGTCCGCTGCCACTCCCGCACAGCGGCGCGGGTCCGGGGGCCGAAGATCCCGTCGGGCGCGGTCCCGACGAGCCGCTGGATCGACACCACCGCCTGTCCGTGCGCGCCGAGCGCCACCCCGCGCGCGAGGACGGCCCGCGGGACGGAGAACGCCGTCGTGCCGGAGCCGCCGTTGGCGACGTCGACCAGCGCGGCCCAGGTGAGCGGGCCGACCACGCCGTCCGGGACCAGGCCGTGCGCGCGCTGGAACGCGCGCACGGCTGCGGCGGTCCTGGGTCCGAAGACGCCGTCGGGCGTCGCGCCGACCAGTCGCTGGATGAGCACCACCGACGCACCGGACGAGCCGCGGGCGATGCCACGCGCCACCTGCGCGGCGGGCACGGCGTCGGCGGTGAGGGCGGGCGTCGCGGGGGCGGCCGCGGGCGCCGGGACGGGGGCCGGGGACGGCGCGGGGGTGGTGGTCGGCGTCGGGGTGGTCGGGGTGGTGGGCGTCGGCGTCACGACCGGGCCGTCCACGTTGAACACCCAGCGGTACCAGACCGTGTTGCCCGCGGCGTCCGCGGCCCAGACCTCGACGGCGTGCGGGCCGGGTTCCAGCCCGGCGAACCGGAGCACGGCGTTCCGCGCGTCCGTGCCTGCGAAGGAGGCGCGCGGTGCGAGGTCGAGGCTGTACTCCCACAGCGCGATGTCCTCGTCCATGGTGAACCGGAACGTCCACGCGCCGTCCTCGAACGTGCGGGTCGTGTCGAGCACGAGCGGGGGGACCGTGTCCGGGCCGGCGGCCTCGACGACGAACGGGCGCTCGATCTCCGCGACCCCGCCCGATGTGCTCGTGGCCCGCACGACGAGCGTGTGCTCTCCGGGCTCCAGGCCGGACAGGCGCAGCTCCGCGTTCCAGCCGTCCAACCCGGCGAACGCGGTCGGCTCGCCGCCGTCGAGGGCGTACTCCCACCCGGCGATCTCCTCGTCCTGGCTGGCGAACCAAAACGACCAGCCGCCGTCGACCGGATCGGCGCCGTCGACGAGGAGGGGAGGCACGGGCGACGACGTGTCGTCGGCGAGGGCCTGCCGGGGCGCAGCCTCGGGCGCCTCGGGAGCCTGCGCCGCGACGACGGCCGGCTCGGGCTCGGCCGTGGTCGCGAGCGCGGGCGCCCCCAGTCCAGCGGTCAGCGCGGTGACCAGGACGGCGCTCGCCGCACCGGCGGCGAGCGGACGTGCCGGCGCCCAGGCGCGGCGGGGGCGGGTGGTGCGTGCGGACATCGACGTCTCTCTCTGCAGCGGGGTGGCGCTTCGCCGCGCGCACTGTCCCACCCCCGGCAGCTCGCGCGGGCGGGTTCAGGACACAGCCGGCACACAGCCGGGTGAGGTTCACCCGTTCGGCCCGCCGACGACTCGGCCGTCTCGCTCGCGCCGCGTTTGATTTCTGGGATGCGACTGAGATACATGTAGGAACCATGCAGTCCCCGGTCCCCACCCCAGCACCGCCCGCTGCCGAGGTCGCCTACCGGCACGTCAAGGACGCGCTGCTCTCCGGGCGGCTGTCCGCGGGGGAGATGGTCAGCGAGGGCGACGTCGCCGCCGAGCTCGCGATGAGCCGCACGCCCGTCCGCGAGGCGTTCCTGCGGCTGTCGACCGAGGGGTGGCTCCGGCTGTTCCCGAAGCGCGGCGCGCTGGTGGTGCCGGCCGCGCCCGGCGAGGCCGAGGCGGTCGTCGAGGCGCGGCTGCTGCTGGAGTCGCACGCCGTGGACGTCGTGGTCCGGTCCGCCGCGTCCCGCGACGCGCTCGCCGCCGAGCTGCGCGGTCTGGTCGCCCGGCAGCGGGAGGCCGTCGCCGCGGGCGACCCGGAGACCTACGCCGAGCACGACGCCGCGTTCCACCTCGCGGTCGTGGCGGCCGGCGGGAACGACCTGCTCACCGGGTTCTCGGTGACGCTGCGCGAGCGGCAGCGGCGGATGGTCGCGCTGTCGGTCGGCGCCGCGGGGGAGCGCGCGCCGGGGTTCGTCGAGGGGCACGAGGCGCTGGTCGCGGCGATCGAGGCGGGCGACGCGGCCGCGTTCCGGGACCGGCTGCGCGAGCACCTGCACGGCGCGCACCTGGCCGCCGCGCACCCGCGCACCGTCGGCGCGGTCGACCGGGACGGCGGAGCGGCCACCCGGCCGGACGACCCCGGCGCGCCGGGCGCAGGCGACCCGTCGGGTGCGGAGCGGGACGGTGGCGCGCGGTGACCGCCACCGGCACGACCGCCCCTGGCGCGACCGCCACCGGCACCACCCCCGCCCCCCGGGACCCGGTCGCCCCGGCCGCACCGGACCCGCGCGCGTGGCTCCGCGTCGCGGCGCTCATGTTCGCCGTCGCGTGGGGCGGCAACGAGTTCACGCCGCTGCTGGTGATGTACCGCGAGGTCAGCCACCTGTCGGCGCTCACCGTGAACGTCCTGCTCGGCGCGTACGTCCTCGGCATCGTCCCGGCGCTGCTGATCGGCGGGCCGCTGTCGGACCGGTTCGGCCGGCGACCGCTCCTGCTGCCCGCCGCGCCGCTGGGCGTCGTGGGGTCGCTCGTGCTCGCGCTCGGCCCGGCGTCCGTGCCGGCTCTCGCGGCGGGCCGGGTGCTGTCGGGCCTCGCCCTCGGGCTGGTGATGGCGGTCGGCACCACCTGGGTCGCGGAGCTGTGCGCGGCCACCGGGCAGCCGCAGGCGGGCGCGCGGCGGGCGTCGCTGGCGCTGACGTCGGGCTTCCTGCTCGGCGCGGGCGTCGCGGGGGCGCTGGCCCAGTGGGGGCCGTGGCGCACCGGGACCCCGTACCTGCTGCACGCCGCCGTGACCGTGCTCGCCCTGGTCGCCGTGCTGGCCGTCCCGGAGACGCACCCGGCCCGCCCGGCAGGCGCACGCACGCGGCTCCGCGACGACCTGCGGGTCCCGGCTGTCGGCCACCGGCGGTTCCTCCGGGTCGTGCTGCCGCTGGCACCGTGGGTGTTCGGCGCGGTGGGTTCGGCGTACGCGGTGCTCCCCGGACTGATGCGCGAGCACGCGGGCGGGATGCCGATCGCGTTCTCCGCGCTGCTCACCGTGGTCACGCTGGCGGTCGGCTTCGCGGTGCAGTCGGTCGCCCGGCTCGTCGACACCCGGCACAGCGCCCGCGCCTCGGTGGTGGCGCTGGCGATCCTCGTCGCCGGGATGGCGCTGGCGGCGCGGGCGGCGGCGACGCTGTCCCTGGCGGTCGTGCTGCTCGCCGCCGCGGTGCTGGGCGCGGGCTACGGGCTCGCCCTGGTCGCGGGACTGTCCGAGGTGCAGCGCATCGCCACGCCGGAGGACCTGGCCGGGCTGACGGCCGTCTACTACTCGGCGGCCTACGTCGGGTTCTTCGTGCCCGCGACGCTCGCCTGGCTGTCGACGCGCTGGACCTACCCGGAGATGTTCCTGGCCGGGCTGGGCGCCGCGGTCGTCTGCCTGGTGGTGGTGGCGACGGCGTGGCGCGCCCATCTGCCGGCGGGGGACGGCGGGACCGTCCGGATACGGTAGAGTTTCCGAGGCTCCTGCGGGGGCCGCCGAGGTCCTCTCGAGGACCATCGGGCTGTGGCGCAGCTTGGTAGCGCACTTGACTGGGGGTCAAGGGGTCGCAGGTTCAAATCCTGTCAGCCCGACGTGGAAGCCCTGGTGGGAGAGATCCCACCAGGGCTTCGTCGTTCCCCGGGCCTCAGCCGGACCAGCCGCCGCACGGCCGCCAACCCCTCGGGCGAGCCCGGCCAGTGCCGGTCGAGCGCTTCGGGCCCCGCCCGACGCACGACCGACCGCAGCACCAGGGCCACGACGAGCGCGTCGTCCGCCCAGCCGAGCACCGGGGCCACGTCCGGCACGAGGTCGACCGGCAGCGCCAGGTAGCCGAGCAGCAACCACAGCCGGATGCGCACCCCGCGCGGCAGCGCGCGGTCGGTCGCCAGCCGTCGGACCAGGCGCACCACGTCCGGCAGCAGCCGGAGCACCTCGCGCAGCCGCAGCTCGTCGGGGCGGGTCGCCCACAGCACGGCGACCAGCGCGAGCCACAGCAGCAGCACGCCTGCCAGGAGCCGACCAGCGTCCACGCCCAGTCCGGCACGGCCCGTCAGCAGCGGGTGCCGTCGCGGGAGCCGTCGCGCGCGTCCGCCATCGCGGGCCCTCCCGACGTCGTCGGCCGGGCGGTGCGCCCCGGCCACCGGTGACGGTACCCGCACGAACCGCGCTCCGCGGCGCCCGCTCACGCCCCGGTCAGCACCACCAGCCGCTGCGTCGCCCGGGTCATGCCGACGTACCGGTCCACGGCCCCGGTGACGCCGGCGCCCCAGCGCTCCGGGCAGACGAGCACGACGAGGTCGAACTCGAGCCCCTTCGCCGCGGCGGGCGACAGCGACCGGACCCGGGGCTCCCCGGCGACCTCCCGGTCGGCGCCGATCACGCACGCCACGCCCTCCGGGTGCTCGTCGAGCCACGACCCGAGGAGGGCGTCCAGCTCCCCGACGGTCCCGTACGCCACAGGCACCCCGGTGCTGCGGACCGACGTCGGCACGTTCGCGTCGGGGAGCGCGGCCCGGATCACCGGCTCGGCCGCCGCCATGACCTCGGCGGGCGTGCGGTAGTTGATCGACAGCGACGCCACCACCGGGTCGCCCAGCCCGACGCGACGCAGCCGTTCCGCCCAGGACTCCGTGAACCCGTGCCGCGCCTGCGCCCGGTCGCCGACGACGGTCAGACTGCGGGACGGGGACCGGCGCAGCAGCATCTGCCACTCGGCGTCGGACAGCTCCTGGGCCTCGTCGACGACCACGTGCGCGAACGGGCCGGCCAGCCGGTCGGTGTCGGTGCGGGTGTCCTCGGCGTCGCCGAGCAGCGCGTGCTCGAGGTCGGCGCCGCGGAGCATGTCGAGCATGCCCTCCTGCTCGCCGTCGCGGTCGGCGGCGATCAGGTCGTCCGCGACGCGCGCCCGGTACTCGCGCTCGGCCGCCGCCTCGGCCTGCCGGCGGTGCCGGCGCCGCGACGCCCCGGGGTCGCCGAGGCGGTGCCGGCCGGCGTCGAGCAGCGGCAGGTCGGCGTCGGTCCACGCCCGCGGGTCGCGGCGCTGCAGCAGGTCGACCTGCTCCGGTGCCAGGCCCGGCGCGCACAGCCGGAGGTACGCGGGGACGGACCAGAGGTCGGCCACCAGGTCCGCCGCGTCGAGGAGCGGCCACGCGCGGTTCAGCGCGGCGACCAGGTCCGCGTGCCGGTGCAGGGCGCGGCGGAGCAGGTCGTCGGGGATCTCGTCGTCCTGCTCGCGGGCCTGCTCCGCGAGCAGGTCCACCAGGGCCTCCTCGATCACGTCGCGGGCCTCGTTGTGCGGCGTGCCCGGGTCGGGCGCGCCGAACGCCTCGGCCCAGTCCTCGGGGCCGAGCCACAGGTCGGCCCACGGCGTCTCGACCAGCAGGCCGTCGACCGGGGGCCGCTCGGAGAACCGCACGGCGGGCTCGATCGCGCGGACCAGGTCGAGGGTGCCCTTGAGGCGCGCGACCTCGGGGTCGGGCTCCGGCACCGCGGTGGCACCCTCGGCGACGAGGTCGCGCAGCACGCAGGTCCGCGCGCCGTCCTCGCCGAGGTTCGGCAGCACGTCGGCGACGTAGTCGAGGTAGGGCCGGCTCGGGCCGACGACGAGGACGCCTCCCCGGCGCTGGTCCACCAGCGGGTCCGCGTAGAGCAGGTACGCGGCGCGGTGCAGGGCGACGACGGTCTTGCCGGTGCCGGGCCCGCCGTCGACGACGAGGGTCCCGCGCGAGCCCGCCCGCACGATCGCGTCCTGGTCCGCCTGGATGGTCCCGAGCACGTCGCGCATCCGCGCCGTGCGGCTCGCGCCCAGGCCGGCGATGAAGGCGGACTCGTCGTCGAGCGCGGCACGGGCGCCGTGCCCTGCGGCGCCGTCCCCGGCGAGCACCTCGTCCCAGTAGTCGGTGACCCGCCCGCCGGTCCACCGGTACCGGCGCCGCGCCGCGACGCCCATCGGCCGGGCCCGGGTCGCGGCGAAGTACGGCTCGGCGGCGGGGGACCGCCAGTCGACGAGCAGCCGGCGCCCGTCGGCGTCGGTGAGCCCGAGGCGGCCGACGTACACGGGCTCGCCGCCGTCGCGCGGGGTGAGGCGGCCCAGGCACAGGTCCAGCCCGAACCGCCGCAGCGCGCGCAGGCGGCTCGTGAGCCGACGGACCTCGGCGTCGCGCTCGAGGGTCTGCTGGCCCCGGCCCGCGGGCTGCCGGCGGACGGCGTCGAGCCGCTGCGCGAGGTCGGTCGTCGTGGCGTCGAGGGCGGCGGCGATCTCGGCGAACCGGCGCTCGTCGTCGGCGATCAGGGCGGGGTCGGCCTTGGCGGCGAGGCGGTCGGGCAGGTGGAAGGCGGGGGTGGCGGTGGCGGTCACGGGGCTCCTCCGGGGCGCGCTGCGGGGCGGTGCGCCGAGGATTCTGGGCCCGGGAGGGGGCCTTGCGGCAAGACCCCCGCCGCGCTATACGTTGAGAGTGGCGGAGGCGGCCCCCGCGACGATGGCCTAGGGTTCCCTGGGTCTCGCCTGTGTCTGCACCAGGCACCTCGCCCCCGGAAGGTCTCCCCGTGCGCTTGCCGTCCCTCGCCGTGCCCGCTGCCGCCCTCGTCCTCGCGCTCGGCCTCGCCGGCTGCTCCGCGGACCAGCCGAAGGAGAAGGACCGCGAGCCCGCCGCCGGCGCCTCGGCCGCCGCGGGAGAGGCCGAGACCGGCCCGCTCGAGGTCGACTACGAGGTCGAGGCGGTCGACTTCGGCGCCGCCGGTGCCGTCACCGCACCGGGCACGGCGCTCGCCCTCGGCCAGCCGGCGTGGCTGAACCAGACCGAGACCTACGGCGAGGACGAGGTCAGCGGCGGGGTTGGCGTGGCCGTGCTGCAGGTCAGCGAGCTCGACGCCGCGCTGTTCGACCAGTTCAGCAACGCGGAGGAGTTCGAGGGCTACACCCCGTACGCCGTGATCACGCAGCACCAGTGGCTGTACGACACCCCGGAGGGCTACGACCCCGCGACGGTCGACCTGTTCCCGCTCGACGCGACCGGCGCCGACACCGAGTACCTCACCAGCGGGTTCTCGCTGAACTCGCCCGGCGACTCGTGCGGCCTGCTGCTCCCCGAGTACGACGAGGAGAACCGGGTCCTGGTGTCGTGCTTCGTCGCGCTGGCCAAGGACGGCGCCGTCGTCACCTCGGCCGAGTACAACGGCGAGTCGTACCAGTCGTTCATCGCGTCGTCGGACAACCCCTACTTCCCGTCGCCCGTCACCTGGAAGTGACCGCCGAGGCGCGGCGGGGGACCGGCACCCGGCCGTAGCGTGAGGCCGTGACCTCCGCACCGGGACCCGCGACCCCGCCCGCCGCACCGCCCGCCCCGGGTGCGCTCCTCCTGACCGGCACCGTCGGCGCGGGGAAGAGCACGACCGCGCACCACGTCGGTGAGCTGCTCGCCGAGCGCGGGGTGCCGCACGCGGTGGTCGACCTGGACGAGCTCCGCCGGTCCTGGCCCGCCCCGCCCGGCGACCCGTTCCAGCAGGACCTGGAACTGGAGAACCTCCGGGCGGTCGCGGCGGTCTACCGGCGCCGGGGCGCGTCGCGTCTCGTGCTGGCCGGGGTCCTCGAGGACCGGGCGTCCCGCGCGGCGTACGAGGACGCCGTCGGGGTGCCGCTGACGGTGTGCCGGCTGCGGCTGCCGGTCCCGGCGGTCCGGGACCGGCTCGACGCGCGGCACGCCGGGTACCCGTCGGTGCTCGCGTGGCACCGGCACCGCGCGGGCGAGCTGCACGCGATCCTGGAGGGCGCGCGCGTCGAGGACGCCGTGGTCGACGTCGACGGCCTCGCGCCGGCCGAGGTCGCCGCGGCGGCGCTCCGGGCGGTGAGCTGGGACGTGTAGTCGGCCCGAGCCGCCGGGCGTCCTCGCCGTGCCGCCGCGCGCGCCGCGTGGTCGACTGGCCCGGACCGCACGTCGCCGCACGGGAGGACCGCACCATGGCCGAGCCGATCCACGTCGGGGACCGGGTGTCCTGGAACACGTCGCAGGGCCGCACGCACGGCACGGTCGTCGAGCGGCGCACCGCGGACTTCCAGCACGACGGCCAGAAGTTCACGGCGTCCGACGACGAGCCCGCCTACCTCGTCGAGTCCGAGAAGACCGGCGCGCGCGCGGCGCACAAGGGGTCGGCGCTGCGCCGGCTCGCCTCGGACTGACCCCGGTCAGCGCGACGCGAGCACCTGGGCGAGCCCGACCCCGGACTTCCCCGCGTACTCGACCCACACGGTGTACGCGCGGCCGGCGGCCTGGTCGCCGACCCAGCGCTGCACCGCCGGCAGGTCCGGCGCGGCGAAGATCCGGAACTCCTCGGTCGCCCCGTAGGCGCCGACGAAGTCGACCCGGTACGTCGGCCGGTCGTCGACCTCGACCGCGTACCGGGGGTCGGTGTGCTCCGTGCGCATCGCGTCCTCCTCGCGTCGTGGGCCGGCCTGCCCCGGGGACGGGGCACGTCGGCCGCGGTGGCGGCGCCGTTGCCGCCCGCTCCCGATGCTGCTCCTCGGCCGCGTCGCGCGGGCGGGCCGTTGGTCGCACGCGCGTGTGCGGTGCGTCACAGGACGTGCCTCCGTGGTCGCGGGGGCGGCTGCGCGGGATCCGCACAGGATCGGCACAGGGACGGGCGGCGCCCGACGCGGCGCCGCGCCTACCGTCGGCGTGGACGCCCTGGTGAGGGGCGCGGCAGACGGGAGGGGACCCATGCGGGCAGGTCGAGGGCGTGCGGCCGTCGGGGTCGTCGTGGGGACGGGGCTGCTCGCCCTCGCGGGCTGCGCCTCGGGCGCGGACATCGAGATCGTCAACCGCGCCGACGCGGACGTCACGGTGCGGCTCGGGGACGACGAGCAGACCGAGGTGACCGACGACGGCGGCGCCCTGCTGCTCGACGTCACGGAGTGCTACGCATCGCCGGTGGTGGTGACCTACTCCGACGGCCGGGTCGTGGAGCTCGACGACGACGTGTGCCCCGGCGACCTGCTCCGTGTGACGGACGACGACGTCGTGCTCGTCCGTGCGGCCGACCGCGTCGAGGCGGGTGCGTAGCGCGCGGGGCGTTCCTGCCGCCGCCCGCACGCGTCAGCGCCGCAGCCGCCGCAGCTGCGCCGCCACGTAGGCGCGCGCCCGGCGCTGGCCGCCCCGCTCGGCGATCGCCGCCGCGAGCGCGTCCAGCGACCGCTCGACCGCCGCCACGTCGGGCTCCCAGCCGCGGCGCGCGCACTCCTCGAGCCACTCGACGATCCCGCGGTGCCCGCGCTCGGCGTTGCACCGGCGGCAGGCCGGCACCTCGTTCTCGAGCCACGACGGGCCGCCCTTGGCGCGTGGCACCAAGTGCTCGCGGGTCGGCGGCACGAGCGGGCCGAACGCGCGCCCGCACCAGACGCACCGGGCGCCGTCCCGCTCGACCGCGAGGCGCAGCCGCTCGGTGCGCGGGGCGCGACGCGGGCCGGCGGTGGTCATGCGACCGACGGTACGTCCGGCGCGGCGCCGGGGCGCGGCCGCCCGCACGCGGGCGCTGGTCCCGGGGTCAGGGGCGGTCGGAGAGGCCGTGCACGATCGCGTGCACGGTCGCGGCCACCAGCGCCCGGTCGGTGGGCGCCGCGTCGAAGCTGCGGTGGATCGGCCAGCCCTCCACGAGCACGTCGAGCGCGCGGCAGACGTCCTCGGGGAAGTGCCGGGACAGGCTGTCGCGGCTCCGCAGCACCCAGTCCCGCGCGAGCGCCTGCACCTCCGGGTCGTGGTTGGCGTAGGCGTACATCTCGAAGATCAGCGTCATCTCCCGCTCGGACGCGTACGCCGGCCCGCAGATCAGCTCGACGACCGCGGCCTCCGCCTCGTCGCGGTCCCGCGCACTGACGAGCGTCCGGCCGTAGAACGCCGACATCGCGTCGACGAGCCGGGCGAAGGCCGCACCCAGGATGTCGTCGAGCCCGGAGAAGTAGTAGGTGAGCGAGCCGAGCGGGACGCCCGCGCGCGCCGCGATGCGCCGGTGGGTGGTGCCGTGCACGCCCGCCTCGGCGACGACGTCGAGCGCGGCGTCGAGGATGCGCTCCCGACGCCCCGGGTCGTTGGGGACCTCCCGCCGCGTGCCGCTCACCCGCCCATCTTCCCCGACGGGCGCGCATCCCGAAGTGTGTACGCTTGTACAGTCTCGCTCAGCCGCCCGAGGAGCCCCACCCGTGCCCGCCAGCCTCACCGCGCGCCGGAACGCCCTGTTCCTGCTGTTCTTCCTGCCCGGCCTCACGATCGCGTCCTGGGTCACCCGGACGCCGGACGTGCGCGACCTCGTCGGCGCCTCGACGGCCGAGATGGGGCTGATCCTGTTCGGGCTGTCCGCCGGGTCGATGGTCGGCATCCTGTCGTCCGGCGCCCTCGTCGCCCGGCGGGGGACCCGTCCCGTCATGCTCGCGGGCACCGTCTCCGTCGCGGTCGGCGCCGCCGTGATCGGCGTCGGGGCGGCGCTCGGCTCGGGTCCGCTCGTCGCGGCGGGGCTGGCGCTGTTCGGGCTCGGCATGGGCGGTGGGGAGATCGCGCTCAACGTCGAGGGTGCGGAGGTCGAGCGCGGGCTCGGGCGGTCCACGATGCCCGCGATGCACGGCTGCTTCAGCCTCGGGACGGTGGTCGGCGCCGTGGCCGGCATGGTCCTGACGGCGGTCGGGTTCCCGGTCGTCGCGCACCTGGCCGCGGTCGCAGTGGTCGTCGCGGTCGCGCTGGTGCCCGCGATCCGGGCGATCCCGGCGGGCGTCGGTGTGCGGGCGCCTGTGGCCGCCGTGCCCGCGGACGGGGCAGTCGTCGCGGCGCGGCGCCCCGTGTGGCGCGACACCCGGCTCGTCATGATCGGCGGCATCATCCTCGCGCTCGCGCTGGCCGAGGGCACCGCCAACGACTGGCTGCCGCTCGTCATGGTCGACGGCCACGGGTTCGACGCCGCCCTGGGCTCCGCGGTGTACGCGGCGTTCGCCGCGGCGATGACGCTCGGCCGGTTCGTCGGCGGCCGGTTCGTCGACCGGTTCGGGCGCGCCGCCGTCCTCGCCGTCAGCGCGGTCGTCGGCGCGGTCGGGCTGGCGCTCGTCATCTTCGTCGACCACCAGGCGGTGGCCGCGGCGGCCGCGGTGCTGTGGGGCCTCGGCGCGTCGCTCGGGTTCCCGGTCGCGCTGTCGGCGGCCGGCGACACCGCGGCGCCCGGTGAGGACGCGACCGCGCGCGTGTCCCTCGCAGCGACCATCGGCTACGTGGCGTTCCTCGTCGGACCGCCGGCGCTCGGCTTCCTCGGCGACCACTTCGGCCTGCGGCACGCGCTGATCCTGGTGCTCGTCCTGGTGGCCGCCGCGACCTTCCTGACCCCGGCGGCCCGGACCCGTGCCGCCCAGCACGGCGCCGACCCCGTGCCCGGCCGGCCGGCCGAGCGCGCCGACCTGCCGGCCTGAGCCACCCGCGAACCCGAGGAGCACCCCGTGACCAGCACGCACGTCCCTGGCGTCCCCTTCGCCCTCGAGCCCGTCGGCGACGTCCGGTGGCGCGTCGGGGACCACGCGGTCGCGGCGACCGCCGCCCCGCGGACCGACGTCTTCGCGGACCCGGCGGGCAGTCCGCCGGTCCTCAGCGCGGCGCGCCTGGTGGGCGAGCTGCCCGACGGCGACTTCCAGCTCCGCTGCCGCGTGACGGTCGACGTCAGGAGCACGTTCGACGCCGGGGTGCTGCTGCTCTGGTTCGACGACGCGCACTGGGCCAAGCTCTGCCTCGAGGGCGCACCGGGCGGGCAGCCGATGGTCGTGTCGGTGGTGAACCGCACCGTGTCCGACGACGCGAACGCGGTGGACGTCGCCGGGCGGTCGACCTGGCTCCGGGTGTCCCGGACCGGGTCGGTGTTCGCCTTCCACGCGTCCGTCGACGGCACCACCTGGCGGATGGTGCGGCTGTTCGCGCTCGACGTGCCCGGCGTGCGGCCGCGGCTCGGCTTCGAGGTGCAGTCCCCGACGGGCGACGGGTGCGAAGTCGCGTTCTCCGAGATCGAGTTCGCGGCCGTCACCCTCACGGATCCGCGGAACGGCTCCTGACGGCGGGCCGTGGCCGCTAGGGTCGCGACCATGACCAGGGGACTCGCCGCCCGCACCGGCGCCGCGCTCGTCGTCGTGCTGGCCGTCGCCGGCTGCTCGGGCCCGCCCGGGCCGTCGCAGGACGACGTCACCGCCTGGATGGACGCGCAGGACGACGCGGAGGTCGACGGGCTGCTCGGCAGCGCCACGGGTCGCGTCGACCCCGGCGACCCCGAGCCGTCGGACGCGACCACGGGGGAGATCACCCTGTCGTTCCCGGCCGCCGCGCGGCTCGACGGCGTGCGGCTGTCGTGCCTCGGCGACGGCGTCCTCGACTTCGACGTGTTCGTGACGACGGCCGCGGGCGCCGGTGCGACGCGGACCGAGGTGGTCGCGTTCCCCGACGTGCCCTGCGGGACGGACGCCCACGACGAGCAGATCACCGCGACCCACGTCGTGAGCGTCGGCGTCACGGGCTCCGGCGCGGAGCGCGCGGGGGCGTGGCACGCGCTCGTGCTGGGCTCGGCGCCGGCCTGACCCGCCCGGCAGCGGTCCTCAGGCGTCGGGGTGCGGCGCCGAGCCGGCGTACGCCGGGCGGCCGGCGGGCTCGTACGTCTGCACGGTGACGCCGCCGGGCGTCGTCCGGGACGCCACGAGCGTCAGCCGCAGGTCCGGGCCGTCCTGCGGGAACAGCCGCGTGCCCTGGCCGACGACGACCGGGTAGACCAGCAGGGTCATCCGGTCGACGAGGCCCTGCGCGAGCAGCCACCGGACCAGCACCCCGCTGCCCGGGACGAGCAGGTCGCCGTCGCCCTCGGCGCGCAGCCGGCCGACGGCCGCGGCGTGGTCCCCCGCCAGGACCGTCGTCCCGGACCAGGCCGGGTCGGTCAGCGTCGTCGAGGCGACGTACCGCGGCCGGTCGTGCAGCGCCGCGGCGATCGGGTGCGACCCGGGGTGGGTGAACGCGCCCCAGTACCCCGCGAAGTTCTCGTACGTCCGCCGCCCGAGCAGGAACGCCGCCGCCGCGCCGTACTCCTCGGCGACCAGGTCACCTACCGCCGGGTCGCCGGAGCCCAGCGCCCACCCGCCGCGCGTGAACCCGCCGCGGGTGTCCTCGCCGGAGCCGCCCATGCCCTGCATCACGCCGTCCAGGGAGACGTGCGTGCTCGTCGTCAGCCTCATCGTCGCGGCTCCTCCCGTGCTGCGGGCCGTCCCGCCGACTGTAGGCCTGCTCGGCTCGCCGACGCCGAGGTCGGTGGTTCCCGCCGAGGTCGGTGGTCGCAAGCACCGACCTCGGCCAGAAGCACCGCCCTCGGCGGCGGGCGTCCGTCGCCCGGACCCCGCACCGCCCTCGGTCGCCGGAGCCGGCCGCCCGCGCCACGATGCGGGCACGTGCTTCCGGAGCCGAGGAGACCGCCGTGACGTTCGACCCGTGGGGCCTGCTCAGCATCGTCGTCATCTTCGGGGTCGTCCTGCTGACGCGGGTCGTCGTGCGCCGCGCGACCGCGAGCCGACAGCCGGACTACCACGAAGAGGGGCGGCGCATCCGCGACATGACGCCGCTGGCGAAGGCGGTCGCGGTGCTCGCGGGCATCGCCCTCCTCGGCGTGGTGGTGACGCGGTCGCTCGACCCGGTGCCAGGGCTGTTCTGGGTGTGCGTGACCGTCGTGATCGGGTGCGGGGTGGTCGTCGGCATCAGCGAGCACCGTCGGGTGCGCCGTGACCCCGGCTGCCCGAGTACCGCGGGGAGCGCCCGCCGACCTGAGACGGCCCTGCGGGTGGTGGTCGCCCCCGCGGGCTACGGGATCTCGGGGTGCGCCGCGAGGTAGGCCTCGGCGACGGGGACGACGGCCCGCATGTGCGCGATCCGGGCCTCCAGCTCGTCGCGGAACAGCATCAGGACCGGTGCCTGCGCCGTGGCTTCCGCGTCCGCCATCCGGGGCACGAAGTCGACCTCGGTCTTGCACCGCACGTCCGTCACCGCGAGCGCGACGCTGTCCCGGTCCCACCGGCTGGTGGTCGCGCCCGCGACGGCGTAGCCGCTGTCGCCGCCCGCCGGCTCGAGACCGTGCCGCGCGAGGCACGCGGCCCAGTCGGCGACCGCGCTGCGGCTCTCCTCGGACGCCGCCGCGAGCTCGTGCGCCTGGAGCAGGGCGTCCGCGAGCTCGTAGCTCCCGTCGAGCTCCGGGCTCATCGCGCGCACGGCCTCCGTCCGACCGCACGCCTCCCACACGGCCATGGGCACGTCGGGGTCCACGGCGCCGGCGGCACGGCCGCCCTCCGGCGGCACCGCGTAGCCGTACGTCTGCGCCTCCTCGAGGTCCCACACGCCGAACGTCCTGTCGCTCGGCGGGTCGCCGGGGATCGCCGTCTCCCAGGCGATCGGCCGGCCGACCTCCGCCTCGGCGCAGCGCTTCATCTCCCAGCTCCTGGCCAGGCCCACCGTCGCCCACTCCTCGGCGGTCAGGTCGTACCGCGCCATCGGGAACGTGATCGTCCCCGCCTCCGGGTCGACCTGGGCGTGCAGGTCGGCGTCGGCAGGGCTGGGCGAGGGGGTCGACGTGCCAGCCGGCTGGAGGTCGCCGGGCGGCGCGTCGAGCGCGCGGACCCCGGACCACGCCCCGGCGACCGCGAGCGCCGTCGCCGCCACGACCGCGCCCCCGCGGGCAAGGCGTCGCCGCCGGCCCCCGCGGACCACCGCGGCGACGTCGACGGACATCGCGGGCACCTCGGCGTCGGCCCGTGCCCGGAGGCGGCGGGCGAGGTCGTCGTCCTGGGTGCTCATCGGTCGCTCCCGTCCCGGGCGGCGCCCGTGTCGGTCTGGTCCGGGGACTGGTCCGCGGAGAGGACGACGCGGAGCGCCGCCATCGCCCGGGAGGCGGTCGACTTCACGGTCCCCGCGCTGACGCCCAGGTCCTCGGCGACCTCGGCCTCGGACAGGTCGAGGAAGTGCCGTAGGACGACGACCCGGCGCTGGCGCGGCGTCAGCGTCGCGAGCGCCCGGACGAGCTGGTCGCGGTCGCCGGTGCGATCGCCCGGTGATCGGCCGTGCAGCGGGGTGCTCTCGGGCGAGACGTCGTCGGGTGCGACGAGCACCTCCCGCCGCCGACGGCGCCAGTGGTCGACGCGCAGGTTGGCGAGCACCCGGCGCGTGTACCCGAGCGGGTCGCGCTGCCGGACGTGGCCCCAGCGGCTGTAGGTGCGGACGAGCGCCTGCTGTACGAGCTCCTCGGCCTGGTGCCGGTCCCCGCAGAGCAGCCAGGCGGTGCGCAGCAGGTCGGTCTGGTGCTGCCGGACGAACTCGGTGAACTGCCGGTCGCGGTCCAGGGCGACGGGGGCGACCTCGTCGGCGGCGGAGCCGGGGGCGGCCGGTGCCGGTGGCGCGTGCCCGGCGGCCTCGAACCTCTCGCGCAGGAAGTCCACGCCGTCCGCGCTGCTCATCGTGGTCACACCGTAGAAGACGCAGCGGCGCGCGGTTCGGTTGCGTCGGGGCGCGCGCCTCGTCGCCGGGGGCGGCGGTCGTGCCTCGGACGTGGGGGCCAGCGCGGGGGTCTGCCGCGCCGGCGGTCAGGACGCGATGCGCGCGCCGCCGGCCACGAGGGCGGGCTCCTCGGTGCGGCGCAGCTCCGCCCACACCGCGTCGAGGGACAGCCCGAGCACCTCCGCCACCGCCGCGACCGTGGGGAACGCCGGGGTGGCGACCCGGCCGGACTCGATCTTGCGGAGCGTCTCGGGGGACACCCCGGCGTCCAGCGCGACGGCGAGGACCGTCCGCTCGCCGCGGGCCCGCCGCAGCAGCGCGCCGAGCCGGCGGCCGCGCTCGACGTCGTCCGGGGTGAGCGGGAGCCTGACCATGCCCGGGATTCTAGTACCGGGATAGTATGGACGGGATAGTTATCCGCAGGATGCTGGAAGGCCGCACCATGATCGAGATCCTCAGCCCCGCCGAGCTGGACCGCGCCCGCGCGACCGGCACCCTGGTGGCGTCCATCCTGCGCACCATGCAGGAGCGCAGCACCGTCGGGACGAACCTGCTGGAGATCGACCGGTGGACGAGGGCGATGATCGCCGACGCCGGGGCCGAGTCCTGCTACGTCGACTACGCGCCGTCGTTCGGGCGCGGGCCGTTCAGCCACTACATCTGCACCTCGGTCAACGACGCCGTGCTGCACGGGAAGCCGCACGACTACACGCTGGCCGACGGCGACCTGCTGACGCTCGACCTCGCGGTGTCGCTGGACGGGATCGTGGCCGACTCCGCCGTGAGCTTCGTCGTCGGGAAGACCCAGCCGGCCGAGAGCCTGGCGCTGATCGAGGCCACCGAGCGTGCGCTGGCCGCGGGCATCGCCGCCGCGGGGCCGGGTGCGCGCATCGGCGACCTCTCGCACGCGATCGGCACCGTCCTCACCGACGCCGGGTACACCGTGAACACCGAGTTCGGCGGGCACGGCGTCGGGTCGACGATGCACCAGGACCCGCACATCGCGAACACCGGCCGAGCAGGGCGCGGCTACACCCTCCGGCCGGGGCTGCTGCTGGCGATCGAGCCGTGGGTCATGGCCGACACCGACGAGCTGGTCACGGACGCCGACGGCTGGACGCTGCGCAGCGCGACGGGGGCACGGACCGCGCACAGCGAGCACACGGTGGCGATCACCGAGGACGGCGTCGAGGTCCTCACGCTGCGCTGACCCGCGCGGGTGCGAATTCGAAGCACCTAGGATGTCCGCATGACCGACCCCGCGACGCCCGGCCTGGACCCCGTCGAGCTCGGCGCGTACTTCGCGCTCATCGAGGTGAGCAGCCTCCTGCGGCACACCGTCGAGCAGCAGCTCCAGGAGGTCGGTGGCCTGAGCTACGTCCAGTTCCAGCTCCTGGCCACGCTCGGCGACGCCCCGGAGGGCAGCCGGCGGATGACGGACCTGGCCGACGGCGTCGTCTACAGCCGCAGCGGTCTGACGTACCAGGCCGGCCTGCTCGAGAAGGCCGGCCTGGTGACGCGTGCGCCGTCGCCGGACGACGAGCGCGGCGTCACGGTGACGATCACCGACGCGGGCCGCGACGTGCTCGCCCGGGTGTTCCCGGGCCACATCGGCGTCGTCCGCGAGCTGCTCGTGGACCCGCTGGACCGCACCGACGTCGAGTCCCTCGCACGGGTGCTGGGCACCGTGCGGGACCACCTGCGGGCGAACCCGCCGCGGTCGGCGGCGCCGCGCCGCCGTGGGCGGGCGTCCCAGGCCTGACACCGGGGCGGGCCGCCGACCGCGCGAGCCGTCGCCCCGCGGCGGCGCGGTCGCAGGGCGCCCGGCCGCGACCGGGCGCCCTGGGGGGACTCGTCAGGCCGCGGCGGTCGGGTAGTCCGTGTACCCCTCGGCGCCGGCGGCGTAGAACGTGGCCGGGTCCGGCGCGTTCTCGCCGAGGTCCCGCGCCCAGCGCGCGACGAGGTCCGGGTTCGCGATCGCCGCGCGGCCGACGGCGGCGAGGTCGACGACGCCGTCCTCGACCAGGCCGACCGCCTCGTCGCGGGTCGTGTTCACGGCGAAGCCCGAGTTGCCGATCAGCGGCGCGCCGACCCGGCGGCGGATGCCCTGGACCAGGTCGCCGCGCAGGTCGCGGTGCAGCACGTCCACGAACGCGAGCCCCAGCGGCGCGAGCCCGTCCGCGAGCGCCGCGTAGGTGGCCGCGGTGACCTCGGGGTCGGTCTCGACCGCGCCCTGGATGTCGTGCTCGGGCGACAGGCGGATCCCGGTCCGGTCGGCGCCGATCTCCGCGGCGACGGCGCTGACGACCTCGATCGCGAGCCGCGCCCGGCCCTCGGGGGTGCCGCCGTAGCCGTCGGCCCGCAGGTTGCTGGCGGGGGAGAGGAACTGGTGGATCAGGTAGCCGTTGGCGCCGTGCACCTCGACCGCGTCGAGCCCGGCGTCGACGGCCCGGCGCGCGCCGGCGACGAAGCCGCGGACGACCCCGGCGATCTCCTCGGTGCCGAGGGCGTGCGGCACGGGGTGCGCCGCCTTGCCGGTGGGCGTGCGGATCTCGCCGGGCGCGGCGACGGCGCTGGCCGAGACGACGCGGGCGGCGCCGGTGACGTCGGGGTGCGCGATGCGCCCGCCGTGCATGATCTGCATCGCGATGCGTCCGCCCGCGGCGTGCACGGCGTCGGCGACCCGGGCCCAGCCGGCGGCCTGCTCGGCGGTCTCGATGCCGGGCTGCCCGGTCCAGGTGCGGCCCTCGATCACGGGGTACGTGCCCTCGGTGAGGACGAGGCCCATGCCGGAGCGCTGGCGGTAGTGCTCGACGAGCAGGTCGCCCGGCACCGCCGACTCACCGGCACGGAGCCGGGTCAGCGGGGCCATGACGACGCGGTTGGCCAGCGCGACGCGGCCGACGGTGGTGGGGTCGAAGATCTTCACGCACGACCCAGCGCCCTGCGAGCGCGCGCTGTTCCGTGACGTGCGCCACCGGAAGGCGCCTCCGCGAGGTCCCGGGTCACTGGCCGACGCGACCGTCGATGCACTCGCGCAGCAGGTCGGCGTGCCCGCAGTGCCGGGCGTACTCCTCGATCCGGTGCACCTGCAGCTCGCGCACCGCGATGCCGCCGGCGCCCAGCCGCTCGCCCGGGTCGGGGTGCGCGGCGAGGGCGGCGTCGGTCGCTGCCTGCTCCCGCGCGAGGTCCGCGAACGCCGCCGTGACGAGCGACGGCTCGGGTGCAGCGCCCTCGAAGTCGCCGTCGGCGCCGCCGTACAGCCGAGGCGGCTCCGCGCCCGGCGTGATCCAGCCGCGCCAGTCCCGCTCCACCTCGGCCAGGTGCCGGACGAGGCCGAGCAGCGACAGCGTCGACGGCGGGACCGACCGGCGGGCGAGCTGCTCGGCGTCGAGGTCGTCGCACTTCATCAGCAGCGTCGCCCGGTACCGTCCGAGGTAGTCGACGAGCGTCGGCAGCTCCCCGTCGGGGCTCACGCCGTCGCTGTTCCGCGGGTCGTCGGCGGGGTCGACCCACATGTCGGGGTACACGGTCGCCCGGGTCCACCGGGTGGGGCGGTCCATGGCGCCATGGTCGTCCGGTCCGCCGCGGAGGTCGAGGTGTTTCCCCCGGGTCCCGGGCTCAGCCCTCGTCGCCCGCGGCGGCGAGCCGCGCCGCCCGCGCCTCGACCCACGCCGCGTCGTCGAGGTAGAGCCCGACGTGCCCGAGCAGCCGCGCGTCGCCGTCGGCGCGCTCGCGCGTGAACCGCGCGAGCTCCCGCAGCCGCACCGGGACGACCGGGACGACGTCGCGCGGCCGGATCTCGCCGTAGGCCCGGCACAGCAGCTCGAGCCGGCGCCGGCGCTCGGCGAGGGGGACGGGGACCGCGTCCGCGCCCGCCGGGCCGAGCGGGACCAGCCGGTAGGCGAGGTACGCGAGGTCCCAGGAGCGCGGTCCCGGCGCGGCGGTGTCCCAGTCGATCAGCGCCACCGGGCGCCCGTCCCGGAACACCATGTTGTCCGGCGAGGTGTCGCTGTGGCAGACCACCTCGGCGGGCTCGTGCTCCGGGAGCCGCCACGTGGCGCCGGTCCGGTCGAACGACGCCGACGCGTCGTGCACGCGCCGGAGCAGCGCGGCGGCGTCGGCGAGCACGTCGTCGTGCCACACCCACGCCGGCAGGGGGTAGGCGGGGACTTCGCCCGGGACGAGGCCGGTCACGTCCCGGCCCCGGTCGTCGACGCCGAGCGGCTCCGGCACCCCGGGGACCCCCGCCGCGCGCAGGTGCGCGAGCAGGCGCTGCACGGTCGGGGTCCAGGGGCCGCCGGCGCGCCGCACGGTGTCGCCCGCGCGGACGGCGCCGCCCATGCCGCCGCCGGGGAGCCGGGTCTCGGCGGTCGTCTGGTCCACGCCGCCATCGTTGCGCCGCCCGGACCTGCGCGGCCAGCGCATTCCCGCGGCCGGCCTCACGTAGCCGCGGCCGCGAGCGCCTCCTCGGCGCGCTCCGGGCTGCCCTCCGACAGCCCGCGGTCGATCGCCCGCCGGGTCGTCAGCAGCAGCACCGCCCCGGCCGCGAGGACCGCGACCTCCGTGACGGTCAGCGCCCAGATGATGCCCGGCAGCCCGAACCAGAGGTTGCCCAGCAGCACGACGGGCACGAACAGCACGCCCTGCGTCACGGACATGACCGTGGCCGCCAGCGCCTGGCCGGACGCCTGGAACAGCGAGGTGATGAGCCCGGTGAAGCCGTTGGCGATCATCGCGGTCAGCTGCGCCGCCAGGACCGTCCCGCCCAGCGCTTGCACGGAGCGGTCGGTGAGGAACGCGGCCAGCACCGTGTCGCGGAACAGGAACACCACCGCCGAGAACAGCAGGGCGACCCCGCCGACCGCGACGGCCGAGGTCCGCAGCGCCGCGGTGAGCCGCGCCCGGTCGCCCTTGCCGTAGGCGTAGGCGAGCAGCGGCAGCACCCCGAGCGTCACGCCCATGACCAGGAACTCCGGCACCTGGGCGATCCGCACCGCGACGCCCATCGCGGCGAGCGGCCCGTCGCCGTACCCGGCGGCGAGGTTGTTGAGCACGAGCGCGGTGACGATCAGGAACGCGGACTGCAGCAGGGTGCCGACGCCGACGCCGAGCACGGGCTTGAGCACGCTCGGGGCGAGGGTGAACCACCGCGGGGCCAGGCTCATCTGCGTGCTGTTCCGGGTGAGCCACACCGCGAAGTAGCCGACGGACACCAGGTTCGCGAGGCCGACGGCCAGCGCCGCCCCTGCCACGCCGAGGTGCAGGCCGAGGATGAACAGCGCGTCCAGCGCCACGTTGGCGACGGTCGAGGCGATCAGGCCCGTCATCACCTGCCGGGCGGCGCCCTCGGCGCGCACCAGCTGCTCGAGGCAGACGGCCGCGGCGAGGACGGGGACGAACGCGAGCAGGATCGCGACGAACGTCGTGGTCGCGTGCCGCGCCGCCTGGTCAGCCCCGAGCAGCGAGACCACCGGGTCGAGGAGCAGCAGCGCGGTCCCGCCGAGCAGGACGCCCGCGCCGACGGTGCCCCAGAGCGCGAACGCGGAGACGCGCCGGATCTCGTCGCCGTGGGCCCCGTCGTGCTCGGCGGCGCCGAGGAGTCGGGAGACCAGCGCACCGCCGCCGACGCCGAACACGTTCCCGATCGCCATGACCAGCGCGAGCACCGGGGAGCCCAGGGTCACGGCGGCGAGCAGGGCGTCGTCGTGCAGGGAGCCGATGAAGCCGGCGTTGACGACGTTGTACAGGGCGCCGACGATCATCGCCGCCGCCATCGGCACGCACAGGTGCACGAGGGCGCTGACGACGGGCGCCGAGGAGAGGAACCACCGGTCGGTGCCGGGGGCGTCTGCCGGGGTGGCGGCATCGGGGGTGGGGGTCGTGGTGCGCATGGCTGCTCCGTTTCAGGGCAGGGCGAAGCGCGCGGCGGACGCCGCGTGGGTGCGTGGGGGTGGGGGAGGGGGAGGCGCGCGAGGGCGCGGGGTGCCGCCGCGCGGACGGGCCGCGCGGTGGGGACGGGTCAGGGGGCTGTCAGTCCCGCGTCGGGCGGGGGAGTGCGGCCGTGACCTTCTGGAGCAGGGCGTGCAGGGCCGCACGCTCCTCGGGGTCGAGCGGGGCCAGGAGCGTGTCGTCGGCCGCCTCGACCGCGGCGGCGAAGCCCGCCACGAGCTCGGCGCCCTCGGGCGTGGCGTGCACGCGCTTGCTGCGCTCGTCGCCCGGCTCGGTGCGACGCTCGACCAGGCCGCGCGCCTCCAGGCCCTTGAGCAGGCTCGATACGCTCGCGGCGCTGGTCCGGGTGATCGCGGCGATGTCGCGCTGGATGGCCCCGGGGTTCTGCGCCAGGTAGCCGAGGACGAAGGCCTGCTCGTGGCTGAGCCCGCGGGTGCGGACCCAGTCCTCGCCGGCCTTGCGCTGGGCCCAGCCGATCCAGCGGACCAGGTCGAGGGTCGTGGTGAGCTCGGGCGCGTCCATGTGCAGAAACCTAAGTGTTAGGGCTCTAACTGTCAACCGTTGAACTGAAGGCGACTCAGGCGAGGTCGCGCGAGGACATCACCCGGTCGACCGCGACCCGCAGCACGACCCGCTCGACGGCGGGGTTCGGCGGGCGGTACCGCTGCTCGTAGCGGCGCAGCGCCTCGGCGATCTCGGCGGGGTCGTCGGCGACCTCCACCGTGCCCTCGAGCGTGAGCCACCGGCGGCCGTCGACCTGGCACAGCGCCGCGCGTCCCGGGCCGCCGGAGCCGCCGCGGCGCGCGTTCACGGCCTTCTGGGTCGTCGGCTTCGTGGTCACGCGCGCCACGCCCGCCTCCGCGTCCCAGGTGAACGCCACGGGCACGACGTGCGGGGTCCCGTCGGCACGCAGGGTGGTGAGCGTCGCGAGGTGGCGCTCCGTGACGAAAGCGAGCCGGGCGGGGGAGAGGCGGAGCACGCGGGGAAGCGTACGGGGCGGTCCCGGCCGCGGCGCGCCGGCGCCGGCCCGGCTAGTCGAGCACGACCCGGTCGTGCGGCTCCGCCGCGTACCGCCGCCCCGGGTAGCGCAGGCCGCGGAAGTACATCGTGGTGTGCGCGACGATCTGCTCCCCGGAGATCCGCACGCCGTCGTACTCCGCGTCGGTCGTCGTGTGCGCGTCGCTCACCAGGGTCACGTCGAACCCGCGGACGGCCGCCGACTGCGTGGTCGTGCGGATGCAGAAGTCGCTCTGCGCCCCCGCGACCACGAGGTGCGTCGCGCCCAGCCCCGCCAGCAGCTCGGCGAGGTCGGTGCCGGCGAACGAGTCGCGGTACGTCTTGCCCACCACCGGCTCGTCGTCGCGGCGCGCCAGCGGCGGGGCCAGCCGCCAGTCGGGGGAGCCGACCTCGAAGGCGCCGTGGTCCTGCACCCACACCACCGGGACGCCCTCGGTGCGGGCCCGGTCGACGAGCGCCGCGGTCCGGGAGAGGACGCCGGCGGCGTCGACGCAGCCGTCCAGGACGCCGGTCTGCAGGTCGATGACGAGGAGGACGGTGCGCGCGGTCACGCGGGCATGCTGCCAGACGCACGCCGCGGCCCGGGGGCACACTGGTCCGGTGGTGGACGAGGCGGGGTGGACGGCGGACGAGCTCGACCGCCTGGGGCGCGCCCAGGAGCTCGAGGTGGCGGCCGAGCGGCGCGACGGCACACACCGCCCCTGGACCCCGATCTGGCTCGTCGTCGCCGACGGGCACGTGTACGTGCGCACGTGGGTGCGCCGGGACACCGGGTGGTACGGCGCCGCGGTGGCGTCGGGCCGGGCTCGGGTGCGCGTCCCGGGGCTCACGGCGGACGTCGTGGTCGTCGACGTCGGCGCGAGGGCGCCCGAGGGTGTGACGGCGGCGTACCGCGCGAAGTACAGCGGGACCGGGGCGGACTCGGTCGTGACGCCCTCGGCCGTCGACAGCACGCTGCGCCTGGACCCGCGCCGCTGACCCGCTACCGCCCGAGCTGCTCCGAGCCCTCGGACAGGTCCGCGCTGCGCTCGGGGCGCGGCACGCACAGCTCCAGTGCCTGCGGGCGGACCGTCACGGTGAGCGTGCGACCCGGGTCGATGACGTCGCCGTCGACCTGGCGCCGCTCCTCCCGGTCGCTGACCACCCGGATCCGCTCAGCGCGCAGCACGTCCAGGTGCGCGACCCGGTGGGGGTGGCGCAGCACGCCCCAGGCGGTCTGGATCCAGTGCCCGATCGTGCGCGGGGCGAGGACCGCCACGTCCATCTGCCCGTTGTCGGGCTCGGCGTCCGCGAGCAGGCGGACGCCGCCCTGGAGCCGCCCGACGTTGCCGATCAGCACCGAGCGCGCGCGGCGGCGCACCGGGGGCCGGTCGTCGAGGTGGATCTCGACGTGCATGCTGCGGTCGCCCAGGTGCTTCAGCGCGGACAGCACGTAGGCCACCGGGCCGGCCTTGGCCTTGAGCGCGGTGGAGGCGTCGTCGAGCAGGGCGGCGTCGAACCCCATGCCGGCCATCACCGCGAAGGTCCGGCCGTCCGCCTCGCCGACGTCGATCCGCCGGCGCCCGTGCTCGGTGACGATCTGCACGGCCGCGGCAGGGTCGTCCGGCACGCCGAGGTTCGCGGCGAGCAGGTTGCCCGTCCCCGCGGGCAGCACCGCGAGCGCGACGCCCGTGCCCGCGAGCCCCTCGACGCAGGACCGCACCGTGCCGTCGCCGCCGCAGGCGAACACCACCTGCGCGCCGTCCTCGACCGCCCGGCGCGCCTGCCCGGCGCCCGGGTCCTCCGCGGTGGTCTCGACCCACTCGGGCAGCGGCCACCCCGCTGCGCTCAGCGCCGCCTCGACCGCGGCCCGGCGCTCCTCCAGCCCGTCGACCCGCACGGGGTTGTAGACGACGACCGAGCGCAGCGGCCCGGCGTCGCGGTCGAGCGACGCGTCGGCGGGGTAGCGGTCGCCCTCGCGCGCCTCGGGGGTCGCGTCGGCGGGGCCGGTGGTGCCGGTCGGGTTCATGGCGCTCTTTCTTCCGTGCAGCGGCGGGCGCGGGTCCCTGCCCGCGCGGTCACGACCGCAGTGCACCACGCCGGGCGGGTTCCGGCGCGTCGAGCCGCCGCGCCCCGGTCACGAGCGCGCCCCCGACGCGACTCAGGCCGCCAGGTGGAACGTCCGCGCGAACCGGTCGAGCAGGTCGCCCGGCCCCCGCAGCACCTCGACCACCCCGGACGCGATCGCACCGGCGGGGTCGAGCTCGCCCGAGATCAGCCGGCGGATCCCGGGACCCGTCGCGAACGCGAGGTCGGCCGACGCGGTGCCGTCGCCGGGCGCCACGGCCAGCGCCGGGCCGTCGACGCGCACGAGCAGGTCGGCGGGCCCGACGCGCGCGGCGTAGGCGGTCGGCGGCAGCGCCACGGCGACCTCTGGGCGGAACGCGGTACGGAGGGCGACCGTCAGGGAGTCGGGCGTGACGACCTGCCCCTCGCGCGGCTCGCCCAGCGCCTTGAAGCCCCACGCCCCGAGCGCGAGGACGACGGGCTCGAGCTCGCGCCCGTACGGCGTGAGCTCGTAGACGATCACCCGGGACCGGGGCGCCCGCCGGATCACCCCGGCCTCCTGCAGCTCCTTGAGCCGCGCCGCCAGGACGTTGCTCGGGATGCGGGGGAGCCCCGCGGCGAGCTCGCCGTAGCGGCGCGGCCCCACGAGCAGGTCGCGCACGACGAGCAGCGCCCAGCGCTCGCCCACGAGCTCCAGCCCCCGGGTGACGCCGCAGTACTGCCCGTAGTCGCGCGCGGCCATCGGCTCAGGCCTGCTGGTCCGCCACGGCCGCGGGGCCGTTCGCGGCGGCGACCGGGTCCATCCAGCCGAACTCGAGCAGGTTCCCGTCGGGGTCGGCGATCTGGCGCTGGTACATGAAGCCGTAGTCCGCGGCGGGCCGCTCCTCCACGCCGCCCGCGCCCTGGCCCCGGGCGATCGTGTCGTCCACCGCGGCGCGGCTGTCCAGGAAGATCGCGGTCGTCGCGGACACCGTCGTCGACGGGTCGCCGACCGGGCGGTCGCTGAACGTCTGGAAGTAGTCGCGGGTGACGAGCATGAAGTAGCCGTGGTCCTCCTCGACGACGACGCAGGCGGCGTTGTGGTCGGTGAACTGCGGGTTGACGGTGAACCCGAGCGCCTCGTAGAACGCCTTCGCGCGCTCGAGGTCGGTCACCGGCAGGTTGACGAAGATCGCGGACATGGTGCTCTCCCTCGGACGCGGCTGACTGTGACCCGCACCACACTTGCAAAAAGCAAGTGCGGCGTCAAGGGCGCGGCGCCCGGATCTCGGGTCGAGGACGGCCGGCCGTGCCAGGCTTCGTGCCGGGCGGGTCGGACGCCCGCGGACGGGGGAGACGTGCTGCTGCAGGACACGGTGCTGGGCGTCGTCGGGATGAACGCGCTCGCCCTGCTGCTCGTGGTCGCGCGGGCGCCGCTGTTCCGGACGCGGCTGTACCGGCCGATGCTGCTGAACATCGGCCTGTCGATCGCGCCGGTCGTCGTCCTCGGGGCGGGCGTCCTGGCGGTGGCGCTGCTGCTCGCCGCCGGTGCACCCCGGGCCGTGGGCGTGGCCGCGGAGGTCGCGGTCGTCCTGGTGTGGCTGCTCCTGCTGCCCAACGCCGGGTACCTCGTGACCGAGCTGAACCAGTCGCACCGCAAGCCGGGGGAGCGCGTCCCCGAGTGGTACGACATCCTCCTCGTGCTGTCGCTGGCGATGTCCGGCGTGCTGAACATGCTGATCAACGTCTTCTTCGTCCAGCTCGCGTACGTGGCGCTGCGGTTCGACGACGTGGACGGGCTGCAGTCCGCCGAGGTGCGCTGGCTGACGGTCGCGGTGCTGCTTCTCGCGGCCTTCGGCATCTACCTGGGCCGGAACATCCGGGTGAACAGCTGGGACGTCCTGCGGCCGTGGCGGCTCGTGGCGCGGGTCGTGACGCACCTGCGGTCGCCCGGGCGGCTCGTCGAGGCGACCGGGTTCACCCTCGTCTGCGGGGCGTTCTTCGGGCTGATGCACCTGGTCGTCGTCGGCCCGCTGGTCGGCGCGGTCGTCGCCCTGGGCTAGGCGGCCGCCGGTATTGGCGTTGACCTCGCTCGGTACGGTCGCGGGATGCACCTCGACGAGCTCCCGCTGGCCGGCCGCACCGCGCTCGTGACGGGCGTGTCCCGCCGCCAGGGCATCGGGTACGCCGTCGCCCGTGAGCTGGGACGCCTCGGCGCCAGCGTCTTCACGCACGACTACGCGCCGCACGACGCGGACCAGCCCTGGGGCGGCGACGACCTCGACGCGGTGGCCGCGGGCGTCCGGGACGCCCTCCGGGGCGGGGCCGTCGCGGGGCACGCGAGCGCGGACCTCCGGGACCCCGCCGAGGTGGTCGCGCTGTTCGCCGCCGCCCGCGGCCTGACCGGCACCGTCGACGTGCTGGTGTGCAACCACGCGCGCAGCGGCGGGGACGGCTCGATCCTCGACATGACGCCGGAGGCGCTCGACGCGTTCTGGCAGACGAACACCCGGTCGACGATCCAGCTCACGCAGCGGTTCGCGCGCCAGTTCGCGGCGCCGTCCGCGGGCACGCGCCCGGGCGAGCGGCACGCGCAGCAGGCGCCGACCGACCCCGAGCGCGCCCCGAAGGTCGTCTGGATGACCTCCGGGCAGCAGCACGGGCCCATGCGCGGCGAGGTGGCGTACGCGGCGTCCAAGGCCGCGCTCGCCGGGGTGACGGCCACGGTCGCGGCCGAGCTGCTGGACCTCGGGATCGTGCTCAACACGGTGAACCCCGGGCCGGTGAACACGGGGTACCTCGATCCCGGGTCGACCGACCGCCCGCTGGCGGAGCTCGACGCGCTCCGCGCGGCGACGCCGTTCGGGCGGTGGGGCGAGCCCACCGACCCCGCGCGGCTCATCGGCTGGCTCGTGAGCCCGGCGGGGTCCTGGGTCGTCGGGCAGGTGCTGACGTCGGACGGCGGCTTCGGGCTCCGGTGACGGTGTCGGCGCCGGCCGGTACGGTGCGCCGGTGAACGTCGTCGAGCACGGGACCGGGACGCCGCTCGTCCTCCTGCACGGCTTCGGCCTCGACCACCGCGTGCTGCTGCCGCTCGACCCCGTCCTCGACGCGGCCGGCGGGTGGCGGCGGCTCTACCTGGACCTGCCCGGCGCCGGCAGGACACGCGTCGGGGACGTCGCGAGCACGCAGGACGTGGTCGCGGCCGTCGAGGACGAGCTGGAGCGCCGGATCGGCGACGAGCCGTTCGCGGTCCTCGGGCAGTCGTTCGGCGGCATGGTCGCGCGGCAGGTCGCGCACGACCTCCGACCCCGGGTGCTCGGGCTGGCGACCGTCGCGGGCGTGTTCGTCGCGGAGCACGCCCGCCGGGACGTCCCGCCGGCCACCGTGCTGCGCGCCGACCCGGCCGCGCTCGCGCTGGCCGGCGACGCCGCGGCGGACTACGTCGAGGGAGCCGTCGTGCAGTCCGAGGCGCACGTCCGGGCGTTCCTCGAGCACGTCCGGCCGGGGCTGCTCGCCGCCGACACGCGGGCGCTCGCGCGGATCGCCGCGCGGTACGCCCTGGACCGCGAGCCGGAGGACGCGGACCCGGAGCCGTTCACGGCACCGGGCCTGGTCCTGACCGCGCGGCAGGACCACGTCGTCGGCTACGAGGACGCCTGGGCGCGCCGGTCGCACTACCCGAGGACGACGTTCGTCGTGCTCGACGGGGCGGGGCACGACGTGGAGCTGGAGCAGCCCGCGCTCACGGCCGCGCTCGTCGCCGACTGGCTCGCGCGGGTGCGGGCCGACGCGGGCTGACCCGCGTCAACCCCGGCGCAGGTCCTGCGCGAGCATCACGATGATGCCGCTCGGCCCGCGCACGTAGGTCAGCCGGTAGGCGTCCTCGTACGTCGCGACCCCGCGCAACGGGTGGCAGCCGTGCCGCGCGGCTGTCGCCAGCGCGGCGTCGAGGTCGTCGACCGAGAACGCGACCCGGTGCATCCCGATCTCGTTCGGGAGCGTCGGCTCGGTCTCGATCGCGTCCGGGTGCACGTACTCGAACAGCTCGAGCCGCCCGTGGCCGTCCGGGGTGCCGAGCATCGCGATCCGGGCGTGGTTCCCGTCGAGCCCGACGGCGGTGTCCGCCCAGTCGCCGCTGACCTCGTCCCGGCCGAGCACCTCCAGACCCAGGTCGGTGAAGAAGGCGATCGTCGCGTCCAGGTCCCGGACGGCGATCCCGACGTTCTCGAGCGCGATCGGCATGCGCCGCACGGTACGCCCGTGCGGCGCACGCCGGTGGTTCAGCCGCGCGCGACCGCGGCCACGAACCGCGCGCTGTGCTCCTGCACCGCCGCGACCCGCCGGGCGACCGCCGCGGCGGCGTCGTCCCCGGCCTCGACGATCGTCGGCCGGCGGCGGGCGTTGCGGGAGCACGCGAAGTCGGCGCAGATCAGGGTGCCGACGGTGTCGCCGTTCCGCCCGGCCGGTCCGGCCAGCTTCGCGACGAACAGGGCGACCTCGTTGGTCGCGACGACGTCCTCGCACCAGGTGCACACCGCGCTGCGGCGGGTGGCGCCGTCGGAGGCGCGCAGCACCATGCCGGTCGGGCGGTCGTCGACGCGGGTGACGACGTAGGCGCGGCGGGGGTTCTTGGGGTCCGTCCAGCCCAGGTAGTCCAGGCGGTCCCAGTCGAGGGACGCCAGGTCGGGCAGCACGGCCTGCGCCGCGTCGCGGCGGGAGCAGTTGACGAAGGACGCACGGATCTCGGGCACGGTCAGGGCACGCATGGTGGAGCTCGCTCTCGGTGAGGGGGAGCGCCCGGCGCGGTCAGGGTCGCGCGGGCACGGGGCAGCGCCGTCGCGGGGGACCGGGACGCGCACCCGTGCGGGTGGGTCGGTCCGGCGCGACGGCGGGGGACCCGTCACACAAGGTGGCCGTGGCGGCCGACCTCGTTCCCTGCGGACATCCGCTGGCTCCTCGTGCTCCTGCGGCCGCGGCGGTTCGCGCGGCGCACTCCCACTGAGCATGCACCACGGAGCGCGGGATCGTCGCGCCCTTTTCTCGGCAGGGCCCCGCCACCGAGCCGGGGCGCCGCCCGGACCGCGACCCCCACGGCGGGTCCGACACGCACGTCGTGAGGACCGGATGACGGGGCCGACCAGGCGTGTTGTGATGTCGTGAAACGAGAGAGGCACCCATGAACGACTGGAACGCGAGCATCATCGCGGAGTTCCGCGCCCACGACGGCAAGGTCGGCGGCCGGTTCGAGGGCGCCCCGCTGCTCCTGCTGCACACCACCGGCGCGAGGTCGGGCCAGGAGCGCGTGAACCCGGTGATGTACCGGGACCTCGGCGGGGGCAGCGTGGCCGTGTTCGCCTCGTACGCCGGGCTCGACGTGAACCCGGCGTGGTTCCACAACCTCGTGGCGGAGCCGCGCGTCTCGGCCGAGATCGGCACCACGACGCGGGAGTTCCTGGCGCGGGTGGCCTCCGGCGAGGAGCGCGCGGTCATCTGGGAGCAGCAGAAGGCCGAGTACCCCGGGTTCGCCGGGTACGAGGCGAAGACGGCCCGCGAGATCCCGGTCGTGGTGCTCGAACCGCGCTGACCGCCGGCCGTCACGCCGTCGCCAGGGCCCCGACCTCCACCGCGGTCCGCCGGACGTCCGTGGCGGTCGCCGGCCAGGCCTCGGGGTCGACGCCCAGCCGCGTGCGCAGCCACGCGGTGGTCACGCGCTGCACCAGCCGGACCCGCTCCGGGCTGGCGTCGGTGGTCTCGGCCACCTCGTGCCCGACGATCCCGCCGAGCGAGTGCTCGCCGCCGGTCAGGGTCAGCAGCGCGTCCGCCCCGGGGCTGAGGTGGTAGGCGTCGGTGAACCAGTCGGGTCCGCGGGTGGACAGCGCCGACCGGTCGGCGTCACCGGCGACCACGAGCGTCGGCGTCGTCAGGTGCGCGTACGCGGGACGCATGAACGGCAGGTGCTCCGCGGCGAACGGCGTGAGGCTGTCCCCGGTTCCGGTCGCCGCGAGCAGCACCCCGGCCCGCACCCGCGGGTCCGCGAACTGCTCCTCGGCGGCGCCGTCGGGGCTGAGCACGCCGGCGCCGAGCAGGGCGCCCGCGCTCTGCGCGCCCCAGGAGTGCCCCGCGACGGCGATCCGCTCCCGGTCGACCCGGCCGGCGAGCCCCGGCACCGCGGCCACGATCGCGTCGAGGTGGTCCAGCACCGCCGTGAGGTCCGCGATCCGCCACCGCCAGATGTCCGCGAATCCGGGGTCGTCGTGACCGAGGCCCCGGGAGCGCGAGTCGAGGTGCGTGGGCTGGACGACGACGAAGCCCTCGCCGGCCCAGTGCTCGGCGAGCGGTGCGTAGCCGTCCATCGACCAGCCGTTGCCGTGGGACAGGACGACGACGGGGAGGCGGTCGCCGCGCAGGGGAGCGGTGACCCGGACGAGCAGGGGAGCGGGTCGCCCGTCGACCGGGACCTCGATCGGCTTGACCGAGCTGATGGGCGTCGTGGGGATCGTGCTGGTGGTCACGGCGATGGCCTTTCGACGGGGACGACGATCTGGCACACTGGGCCATACGGAACAGTGTTCCGGTAGACCATATGGAACCGTGTTCCGTTTAGCAAGCAGCGTGAGGTGACCCCGCACATGGCCGAGACTGAGGCGACCCCGGGCCGGGGACGGCGCCGCGCGGACGCCGAGCGCAACGTCGCCGCGCTGCTGGACGCGGCAGCCACGGAGTTCGTGCGGGCCGGCGTCGACGTGCCGGTGCGCGACGTCGCCGCGCGGGCCGGCGTCGGCGTCGCCACGATCTACCGGCATTTCCCGACGCGCGCCGACCTGGTCGTCGCCGTCTACCGGCACCAGATCGACGCGCTGGCGCGCCTCGGGCCGGATCTGCTCGCCGCGGGCGGGACGCCGTCGGCGGCGCTGGCGACGTGGATCGACGGGTTCGTGGACTTCCTCGTCACCAAGCACGGGCTCGCAGGGGCGCTGCGCTCGACGGACCCGGGGTTCGAGGCGCTGCATGGGCTGTTCGTCAGCCGGCTCGTGCCGGTGTGCGGCGAGCTGCTGGCCGCGGCACGGAGCGCCGGTGAGATCAACGACGCGCTAGGCGCCTACGGGCTGATGCGGTCCGTCGGGAACCTGTGCATCGGCGCCGAGTCGGACGAGCGGTACGACGCGCGCGCCGCCGTGGCGGTGCTGCTGGCGGGGCTGCGCGCCGGGTCGCGCTGACGGCGGCCCGTCCCGTGCGCACCCGGGGGACGCGGCGGCGTTCGCGCACCTCCGAGACCGACCGGGTGCCATGATCACGGCATGACGGTCCGGTGGTGGCGCCTGCTGCTCGTGTGGCCTCTGGCCTTCGCGCTGTCGGTCGCCGCGACCGTCCTGGCCCTGCTCCTGGCCCTGCTCCTGGCCGCCGTCGCGCACACGGGTGAGACCGGCGCGTGGGGTGATCTCGGGTACGTCGCGCTCTGGGTCCCAGCGCTCGCCGTCGTGCCGGCCGCGGTGATCGGCGTCCCGCTGCTGGTGATCACCGCGGTGAGCCTGCGCGAGGCAGGGCTCGGGTGGCAGGTGCTGACGGTCGGCTGGTTCGCCGCGGGAGCCGCCGCCGTCGGCGCGGCGTTCCTCCTGAGCCCGTGGGGGCCGTTCGGCTGGCGGTCCATCGACACGACCGCGCCGTACGACGGGATGTTCGCGGTGTTCGCGGGGTTCGCGGCCGGGATCGCCGCCGTCACGTGGGGCCTGGGGACCGCCGCGGCCTGGGCCGTCGTCCGGCCGGTGGGTCCGATCCGGCGGGTGCTCACGTAACGCCGATAATGCACGTTATGTCAGACCCTCGTCTGCGTATTGCATCTGATGTACGACGCCGCCGGCACCGTCCCTCCTCGACGCACGAGCCGGCCCTCTCCCCGGGCAGCACGAACGTGACGGTGCGCTGGTCGCACCGTGTGGTGCTCGTCAGTGCTGCTTGCGTCGCCGGTCGGCTTCGAGCGCCTGTCGGTACTCCCCGGTGGTGCGGATGCGCGGTGCGAACAGAAGTGCGACGAGGTACGCGACGACGAGCAGTCCTCCACTGAACAGGCCCAGGACGACCGCGATGCTGCGCAGCCAGTCGACGCGGACATCGGCACGGGTCGCGAGGCCGAGGCAGAGGCCACTGATCTGCTTCCCTTCGACGATCCGGCAGAGGAACGGAGCGCGTGCTGCGGGTGCGGCTTCGCCGTCCGGGGAGATGGGACCGAACTGCTCCAGAACGCGCGTCGTCACGCTCCTGTCGATCTGACCTCCGTCGTCGAGGATGCGCCGGAGCTGATCGCCGATCGCTGCCTCGACGTCGCGGACGGTCTCGTCGCCGGCAGGACTGGCTCCCATCGCCGTGCGCGCCTGCGCGAGGTACTCGAGGATCAGCACCCTCGCCTCCGCACTCATCGGGAACGCACCGCCATGTCCGGCGAGAGCGAGATCAGTCATGGTCATCGTCCTATCGAGTCGAGTGCCGTCGCGAGGGTGTGGATGTATGTGCGGAACTCCCCGAGCTGTTGCCGGCCGAGGTCGGAGATCGCCAGGTACTTCCTGGGCGGACCCGTGGGCGACTCGCGCCACTCGTGCGTGACGAGCCCCTCTCGTCGCAGCCGGCTGATCAGAGGGTGAAGCGTCCCGTCCTGGACCGGGAACCCTGAGGCTCGAAGGGTCTCCGCGATCTCCCCCGCATACCGCTGTTCGTGCTCGACGACGGCGAGGACGGCCGGCTCGAGCATTCCCCGGCGTAGTGCAGCCAGCTTCGCTTCCACATAGGTACCTTATTGCAACCCGGTACCTAGCACAAGCAAGGGTCGCACCCGCAACAGTCCCCTCCACGTCCGCGTCACCGTCATCCTGCGTCGCCGAACGCCCGAGGCCGGAGTGCCGCAGCCGCTCCCCCTCCTGGACGTCGGCTCCCCCGGATCCGTCGCCGTCCCGGCCAGCACACTTGACCGAGTTCTCAGCCAGCCGGGTGAGGGGGCAGTTCGCCGGACTTCGCATCTGGCGCGGAGTGGCTGCGGGACGCAGGCGTAGCGATCCACGAGCTGAGGATGCGGAGCTTGTCTTCGCTCGCGGAGCCGGGTTCCGGCGACCAGACGGTGACGTGCTGGTCCGGGTTGCCGGTCCAGTAGTAGCTGTCCCAGTCGAAGGTGAAAGCGCCGAGATCGGGGTGGTTGATGGTCTTGCGCCCGTACTCCTGCACGTGGACGCGCCGGTCGGCCCACCACTGCCGGAAGAGCGGGGAGCTGATCGACAGCTCGCCGACGAGCTCGGCGAGCCGGAGGTCGCGCGGGTTGTCGATGGTCTGCATGCGCAGCAGGGCGACGCCGGCGCGGGCCATTGCCTCCCAGTCGTCGTAGAAGTCCTGCATGCGCGGGTCGGTGAACAGCATCCGCACGTAGTTGCGTTCACGACGTGGGATCGCGTCGAGGTCGAGCAGGAGGGCTCCGGCGAGCGGGTTCCAGGCGAGGTAGTCCAGGTGCTTGCCGACGACGAACGCGGGCGTGAGGGTCAGGTGGTCGAGCAGGCGCTGGATCTGCGGGCGCGTCGGGCATCTGCTCCTTCACCGAGGTGAACGAGCCCTGGACGATGACCGCCGGGTAGCTCTTCGCCTCGTCGAAGTCGGCGGGGGTGAACAGGTGACCCTGCAGGGTCAGGGTGTCGCGGTCGAAGCTGACGTTCCGCTTCATGAGTTGGGCTCCTCAGTGCTGTGGCTGATGCCTCGTGCGACACCGTGGTCCGGGTCGACGCGAGGGGTGGAGAGTTCGGCAAGGGCGTGGAGCACCTGGGCATGCTCGTCGGCCAGCGGCATGTTGTCCGGGTCCCACCAGCAGTCCGCGGTCCGCGGATCGTCGGCCTCGAGGGCGGCGAACAACGGGTCGAGCTCGTCCTGCGCCGGCCCGACCTCGGCCACGAGATCGAAGGTCTTGCCCTTCGACTCGGGACTCGACAACGCGCCGACCAGGACCCGCGCGATCTGCTGACGCCCGACGACACCCACGTCCGGGGTCATGGACCAGCGCTGCTCCCCCTGGAACAGGTGCAGGGACTGGTGGTCCGCGCTCTGCATGTCGAACCACCCGGGCCGCGCGATCGTGAAGTCGTGGCCGCTGGCACGCACCAGCCGCTCCCCTCGACGCTTCCAGTCCAGCAGGTCCCCCTGACCGACGTTGGCCACGCCGATGGCCGACATGATCACCAGGTGCACCCTGCGGTCACGGATCGCGCGCAGCACGCGCAGCATCCCGCCGAAGTCGACCAGCCGCGCATCACCGTCGAGCGTCGCGACGATCGCCTCGACGTCGCGGACCGCCTCAGCGATCCCCGCACCCGTCGTCAGGTCACCCTCGACGAACCGCACCTCGCTCGGCAGGACAGCTCGTGCCCGGTCGACGTCGCGGACCAGCGCGACGACCTCGTGGCCGGCCTCCAAGGCCTCTGTCACCACCCACCTGCCAACACTTCCTGTGCCACCCAGGGCCAGTACTCGCACTGCACTCCTTCTCGTCCGAGCCGCCGTCCGCGGCTCCGGTACGAGCATGTCTCGCCCTGTCCGGGCTCAACCGGGGAGAGATCTTTCCCAGGCACGGTCGATACCGCGGCTGCGGTGGCCGCCCTCGGGCTCGCAGGCCTGCCGGCGAGCCGGTCCGCTCCCAGGTGCGTGCCGAGGCGCGCTCCCTGCTGTAGCCCCGTGACGCGCGACCGCTACGGAGTACGACCGATCCTGAGATGCAGGGGTGCCAGTAACAGCTGCGTTCCCCCAAGATGGGGCCCGCGGCTTCCCGGTCTGCATGGCCTACTGCAACGTGACCGCGTAGGGTCCTCCGACCGCGATCTTCGGCGAGGGTGACGCTCCTGGACCATCGCTCGCCAGGATGACGCTGTAGACGTACATGGTGTACGACCCGGATGGGACGGTCTCGTAGCTGCCGCTGTCCGGGCATGACGCGAACCACTGGTAGACCTCGGCGGGGAACGACTCTCCCGCGCCGACGTCGAAGGTCGCGCCGGAGTCGTAGTCCTGCCGCGTCGGGTCGTACACCTGGCTGACGACGGTGCCATCGTGATCCACGAGCACCGCGTGCAGCGTCTGCGGCACGGTGCCGACGAGTCTGCCCTCCGGGGTCGTCGCCGTCACCGTCGCGCGAGCGCTCAGGCCCCCACGGAGATCGTCGAGGCCGGCGCTCGACTCGAGGGCGACGTCGAAGTCCGCGGTCACGCGTCCGGCGATCAGGTCGTCGGGAGCGGCGCGCCCGCACGTCGGTACCAGGCTGGGCCACTGCCCGGCCTGCTGGCCGGCTCCGAGCTCGAAGCTGACGGGCGCGAGCTGGACGACGTCGCTGCGGCCCGTTCTCGGATCCGTGCCGACGGCGTAGGTGCGGTACGTACCGTCGAGAGGTGCATCCGTGCGGCAGTCGGCCGCGTCGTAGAGCCCGTCGACGGCGGTCGCCCCGCTGCCGTCGGTCGCCTCGAACTCGAGCTGCTGGGCCTGATCGCTACGGAAGGCAACGGTCCCGCCGGAATCGACCAGGACAGTCGTCACCGCGGAGCGGTCGGGCGCACCGAGCGGACCGGACGGGCCGTCGGGCTCGACGAACACGTCGACGTACAGCGCATCACCTGTCGAGGTCCCCTGGAACGACCCGTTGCGCTCGTCGACCACTCCCACGGCGACCGAGCCGTGCACGGTGAAGTCCACGTGGTCCGCAGCGCTTAGCACGAACTCCTCCCCGCACGTCGGAACGCGTGGAGCGGGTGTGCTGGGCAGGGCTGGTCGGTGATCCTCGGGCAGACCGTCTGCGAGCAGTCCGACTCCCGTGCCCACCGCCCCGATCACGGCCACTCCCCCGATGCACTGGAGGGTGACGCGGCGCGCACGGCGCCGGTGCATGCGGGTCTGGATGCGCCGCACGTCCACTGGGTGCGCGACCCGCTCTGCCTCGGTGGTGAGGTCTCGCAGCGCCCTGCCGAAGTCCATGCTCATCGCCCGTCTCCCTCGTCGACCAGGACGGTCCGCGCCGCCGCCGGGGCGGCGAGCGGCCCCAGCACGCTCTCGAGGCGCCGGACCGCAATGCTCAGGTAGCGCTTGACGGTGCCGTCAGCGAGGCCCATCCGATCGGCGATCTCGCCCACGGTGAGGTCGTCGTAGTACCGCAGTACCACGCACGCCCGCTGCTGCGGAGGCAGACGGCCGAGCGCGGTCCGCACGTCCGCACGGGCCTCCACCTCGTCGGTGCGGCTCTCCAGGCGCTCGTCGCGGACCAGCAGGTGACGGACTCGCTCCCACTGCCGGCGCCGACGATACGAGTCGATCCAGGTGGTGAGAATCGCGGTGCGGACGTACCCCTCGGCCGAGGCGAGCTCGACGTGCCGCCCGCGGACGAACGTCTTGACCAGCGCATCCTGGACCAGGTCCTCGGCGTCGCGAAGATTGCCGGTGAGCAGGGAGGCATAGGCGTGCAGCGCCGGTCCACGGTCGCGTGCCAGGGCAACCATCACGTCGTCGCTGTGTCGACGGCGGTCGTCCATCGCGGCCCCCTCGCCAGTGGTGTGCATCTTCTACCACCAGGGACGGGGAGCACGCGCGAAACGTTGCACGGAGCGACCGATCGTCGCTGGTGAACCATCAGCGACGATCGTGCGACGCCTGCGCTCGCCCGATCCAGTCAGCCCGCAGACGGTGATCTCGGCTCGCAACAAGAAACGGACAGGACGACCAACCCTGGTACGCACAGGTGCCCTGAGACCCCTGCACATCGTGCTTCCCTGAGGTCTCGTCGTGCTGCGCTGTTCGACCGGGGCGCGATCCGGCGGGCGCGAGCCGGCGTTCAGCGTCGACGGATCCCGCTCGCCCGGGTCAGCGGTGCACGACGACGCGCACTCGCCACCCGATCGCCGCCGTGACAGCCGCCACCAGGAGCAGCGCGAGCCCGCGGACCAGCGCCTCGTGCGCGTGCGCGACCATCGCGTTGCCCCAGTCCACGTCGGACCGGGCGAACTGAGTGGCCACGTACCAGCGATTCCCCCACCGGAACCCGTCCGCGACGGCGAGCACGAGGGCCAGCACGGCGACGACCTTCGCCGCTGCCTGGAGCCGAACCCGTGCCATCTGCCCCTGCACCACCGACACCACGCCCCCGTCTCGTCGGGCCGGCGCCCGAACGCTCTCGGCACGCTAGCGGGAGAGCGCCGCCGACGTCCGGGTTTCGGTCGCCGAACAGCTCGATCGTCGTCGCAGGAGACAGTTTCGTCCGACGAGTGTGATCGACCTCGATGCGCAGTGGCCCCCGCGACGCGGCCTCCGTGGCGTAGCCCCTCCCCCAGTGCTTGCGCGCCACGACGGAGCCGACGTCGCCGCTCAGGTCGTCGCGGTGGCGCGCAGCAGCGCGCGGACGCGATCGCCCTCCGGGTCGTCCTGGACGCGGTAGACCTCGACGCGCTGGTCGGGGCGGTCGGCCTGGGCCCACAGCTGGAAGTCGACGGTGATGTCGCCGGCGGTCGGGTGGTGCAGCCGCTTGGACCCGGCGACGCACTCGTGCACCCGGCCCGAGGCCCACAGCGCGGCGAACGCGTCGTCCCGCACGCACAGCTCCCCGACCATGCGGGTCAGCTCCTCGTCGCCCGGGTACTTGCCGCTGACCAGGCGCAGGTAGGCGACGTAGTCCGCTGCCTCGTCCTGCCAGTCCCGGTACAGCTCGCGCGCGGCGGGGTCGAGGAAGACCAGGCGCGGCATCGACGGTCGGGTCTCCGGCGACCGGGGTGCGTCGAAGGCCAGGTGCGGGGCGATCAGCGCGTGCCCGAGCCGGTTCCACGCGAGCACGTCGTTGCGGCGGCCCAGGATCACCGCCGGGGCCGCGAGCGAGGCCAGCAGCGCCTGCCCGCTGTCGCTGACGTGCTCCGGTCCGTCCGCGGACACCGTCGCGTGCTTGCCGCGGGCGAGGTCCAGCAGGTGCTCGGTCTCCGTGACCGAGAGGCGCAGCGCGTTCGCGATCGACAGCAGCACCTCGTCCGAGGCGCGCTTGGAGTGCCCCTGCTCCAGGCGCGTGTAGTACGCGACGGACATCCCGGCGAGCTGGGCGACCCCCCCGCGCCGCAGCCCCGGCACGCGGCGCCGCTGACCGAACGCGGGCAGCGGCGTGGCGGCCGGGTGCACCTCTGCGCGCTTGGCGCGCAGGAAGACGGCGAGCTCCCCGGGATCGGACATGCCTCCACGCTACGTCCGGGACGTCGATCCGATCCTGCCCCAATCGTTGATACTCACGCCCAGGGGTGGAACACCTGGGATCTGGTACCGCCCGCTGACCGCGCGGACGCTCGTCGGCGTGCCTCTACCGATCCTCGCTCTTGCTCTGACCGCGTTCGCGCTCGGCACCGCCGAGTTCGTCCCGAACGGACTGCTCCCGCTCATCAGCTCCGACCTCGACATCTCCGTCGCCCGGGCCGGGCTCGTCACCACGACCTTCGCCCTCGGCGCCATGCTCGGCGGTCCCGTCGTCGCGGCCGCGACGCTCAAGGTCCCGCGCCGCCCGCTGGTGCTGGTCCTCACGGCGGTGTTCCTGGTCGCGAACGCCCTGACCTCCCTGACGCACTCGCTCGCCGTCATCGGCGTGCTGCGCGCCCTGGCCGGCGCGATGCTCGGCGGCTTCCTCGGCACCGCGATCACGATGTCCACCGGCCTCGTCGCCGCCCAGCGGCGCGCCACCGCGATCGCGGTGGTCTTCACCGGCCTGACCGCCTCCAACGTCGTCGCCGTCCCGATCGGCAACATTCTGGGCCGCGCGATCGGCTGGCAGGCTGCGTTCTGGGTGATCTCCGCCCTGGCCGCCCTCGGCCTCGTCGCCATGGCACTCGTCGTGCCGAGGGCCCGCCCCGGCGAGCAGGAGCACGGCGACTCCGGGCTCGGCGTCCTGCGCAACGGGCGGCTGTGGGTCTCGTTCCTGGCGATCGCTCTCGGCTACGGCGGCCTGTTCGTCGCGTTCACCTACATCGCCCCGTTCCTCACCGACGTCTCCGGCATCGCGTCCGGCTCGGTCACCTGGGTCCTGCTCCTGTTCGGCGTCGGCCTCATCGGCGGCAACGTCCTCGGCGGTCACCTGGCCGACCGGTCCATCACCGCCGCGGTCCTGCTGTTCCTGATCGTCCTGATCGTCGGGCTGGTCGCGCTGTGGGCACTCGGTCCCGTCGCCACCGCGGTGATGGTGCTGCTGGTGGTCGTCGGCGCCGCCGGGTTCGGCATGGTCCCGCCGCTGCAGTCCTACGTGCTCCAGGTCGCCGGCACCGCCTCCGCGGTCGTCTCCGCCCTGGCGGCGGCGTCGTTCAACGCCGGCGTCGCCGTCGGATCCGGCGTCGGCGGTGCGTTCCTCGAGCAGGTCGCCGCCTACCGGCTGCTGCCGCTCGTCGGAGCAGCGATGACCGTGCTCGGGCTCGCGATCTTCCTGCTCACCCGCCGCAGCCACGCACCGGCTCCCACGCCGGAGACCCCGGAGGAAGCCCTCGTCTCGCTGCCCTGACGCACCCGCCACCGCCGGGTGGGGGCACCTGCGCGGTGGCCCCACCCGACCGTGTCCGACCGGGGTCCCGGCGCGCACGGTCACGCTGTCGACCTGACCACCCCTCCCCCGTGACCTAGCCTCACGAGAGCCGGCGGCGCCCCGTCGTCGCCACGAACTCAGGAGCAGCTATGCGCGTTCTCGTCATCGGCGGCAGCGGCCACATCGGGACGTACCTCGTCCCGCGTCTCGTCCGTGCCGGCCACGACGTCATCTCGATGAGCCGCGGCACCCGCGAGGCCTACGCGGTCGGGCCGGAGTGGCAGCAGGTGGCGCAGGTCGCCGTCGACCGGTCGCAGCAGGACGCCGAGGGCACGTTCGGCGCGACGGTGCTCGGGCTGGAACCGCAGGTGGTCATCGATCTGCTCGGCTTCACCCTGGAGAGCACCACCTCGCTCGTCGAGGCGATCCGCGGCCGCGTCGAGCACCTGGTGCACTGCGGATCGCTGTGGCGGTACGGCCCCAGCCTCAAGCTGCCGATCAGCGAGGGGCAGGGCACCCCGGCGATCGACGAGTACGGGACGCAGAAGGAGCTGATCGCCCGGTACCTCGCGCGCGAGACCGCAGCTGGTGGGCTGGTGACGACCTCCGTCCACCCAGGGCACATCGTCGGCCCCGGCTGGCACCCCACCGGCGTCCTCGGCAACAACGACCCCGCGACGTGGACCGCGCTCTCGGCAGGGCGGACGCTGCGCGTCCCCGGGAGCGGCGCCGAGTCGATGCACCACGTGCACGCCGACGACGTCGCCCAGGTGTTCGAGCTCGCCGTCGCGCGTCGCGACCAGGCCGCGGGTGAGGACTTCCACGCGGTCGCGCCCCACGCCCTCACGGTGCACGGCTACGCCACGATCGCCGCCGGCTGGTTCGGCCGGACCGCCCGGCTCGAGCCGGTGACGTGGGAGGAGTTCCGGACCCTCACCACCTCCGAGCTCGCGGAGAGCTCCTGGGGTCACCTGCAGCGCAACCACGTGCTGTCCATCGAGAAGTCCCGCGACCTGCTGGGGTACGCACCGGCGTGGGAGCCCGAGGACGCGATCCTGGAGTCGGTGCGCTGGCTCGTCGAGCACGGGCAGCTGAGCGTCGAGAACCCGCTGACCGTGTAGTCGTCGTCGCGTCACAGCCCCCGCAGCGGTGTCCAGCCGAGGGGAAGCGGACCACGCACGTCGGCGCGTCGGCGGTCCTCGTCGGCCGACCACCCCTGCACCGACCCGGGGTCGCGCGTCGGCACTGCACCCCGTGCGACGCGGAACCCGACGTCCTCGATCACGGCGTCGGGGGCGCTGCCGCGTCGCACCGAGGCACGGACGCTCCACGTCGCGTCCGCCCACCCTCCACCGCGCAGCACGCGGTAGTCCCCGTAGCGGGCGGTGTCGGCGAAGTCCCAGCACCATTCCCAGACGTTGCCGAGCATGTCGTGCAGACCCCATGCGTTGGCGGCCTTGGAACCCACCGGCTGCGGGCCGTCCACGTCGTCCAGCGACGTCCAGGCCGTGGTCGCGAGCGGTCCGTACGTGGCCGCCGTGGTGCCGGCCCGGCACGCGAACTCCCACTCCGCCTCGGTCGGGAGCCGGTAGCCCGACGCGGTGACGTCCCACCGCACGAGCCGGCCGCCGAGCTCGTAGGCCGGGGTCAGGCCGGCGCGGACGGACGCCGCGTTGCACCACTCCACGGCATCGAGCCAGCGCACTCCGTGCACCGGAGCAGCGGGAGACGCGTCCGGGACCCCCGACTCGCCGGTCACGGCGACGTACTCGGCCGCCGTGACCGGGCGCGTGCCGATCTCGAAGTCGCAGAGCGAGACCTGGCGAGAGGTCCCGCGACGGGCATCGGACATCTCGATCACGCCGCCGGGGACGTCGGTCATCGGGGGTAGGGTCACGCGACCCGACGCTAGTCGCCGGCTCGCTCGCCGGACGGCGCAGGTCGCCCGAGAACCGCGGTCAGCTGCGCGAGGTCGCGGAGCTCGAGGTCCGGGCGCGTCTCGTCAGCCGTCCGCTGCTGCAGGTGCGCCCAGGGTCCGCGTCGCAGCCACGCCGTCCGCAGGCCTGCGGCAGCTGCCGGGCGGACGTCGTTGTCCAGGCGGTCGCCGACGTAGAGGACGCGGTGAGCGTCGACCTGGGTCTCGTCCACCACCCGTCGGAAGAACTCGGGCGACGGCTTCGCGACCCCCCACGTGGCGGAGGCGGCCACGAAGTCGACGTCGACACCGGCCGCTCTGAGTGCGGCTTCCGCTCCTCGGGGCTGGTTCCCCGCCACCCCCACCACGAGACCCGCCGCGCGTGCCGAGCGGAGGCACTCGAGCGCGTCCGGATAGAGGTCGCCCGATTCGATGTCAGGTGCCGAGGCCGGCGGCGCCACCCCGAGCAAGGTCCACGCCTCGCGGTGGTCGCGTCCCCGGCTGATCACCGATCCGATCGCGGCCATGAGACTGAACGGGGTGACACCCGCCGTCCGAGCCTGCTCGCCCCACGCCCTCGACTCGTCGACCAGGGTCTCCCCCACGTCGAAGACGACGGCACGCAGGCTCCCGGGCCCGAGCTCCGCCATCGGCGCGTCCGGGACGGCCGGCCTCGAGGCCCCGGCGTCGGCGGCGACCTCGTAGACGATCTCCAGGCCGTCCTCGTCGTCCCACTGCTCCCCCACGGCGGTGAACCCGTACTGCACCGCCAGGTCACAGGACGCGGTGTTCCCCGGAGCGATGGTGACGCGCACCCGGTGCACGGCCGGCTCATCCCGAGCTCGCCGGAGCAGCGCCTCGAGCGCCGCACGAGCGTAGCCACGGCGACGGTGCGCGGGATCGACCGCGTACCCGATCTCCACCGTGCCGTCGGCGTCCGGTGGTCCGTGGAACCCCGCGCGACCCGCGGGCAGGGACTGGTCCTCGTCCCAGATGACGCCGGTGACCCAGGCCGTGCTGGCGGGGTCCCGACGAGCCTGCTCGCTCCGCCTCGCCCACGTGCTCCGCCAGTCGGGCCCGGCGAAGTACGCGGTCAACCGGACGGGGCTGCACGCGTTCGCGCGGGCGAGGTCACCGGCGGCGAGCGCGTCGAACACCGCGCCCGTCAGATGGACGATGCGGACCCGGGGGCGCTCGGGTCGGTCCTCGGGTGAGGTCTCGTCGCTGACGTCGTCCCCGCTCGCAGCGCGCAGGCGGTCAGCCAGGGCCCGGACGTGCTCCCGGAGCTCGGCCGGACCTTCGACGACGAGATCGCGGCCGAGCCCGGCGAGGTACGGAGCCACCCAGTCCAGCCGCTCGGCGCGCAGGTGGACGCGGGTCCACGGCCCCGCGTCGGACGAGGCCGGTCCCTGCGTCGCCAGGCCGGCGGGGAGCTGCGTGCGGAGGTCCTCGACGGTGCCGGCGACGCGGACCGACACCTCGTGGCGCCACGGCGTGGCGGCGAGGCTCGCCAGCACGGTGGCGCTCGCGTCGAAGTCGCCGGGCACGTGGAACGAGCCGGGCAGCGCCACCGGGTCGCTGATCCGGTCGACGCGGAACGTCCGGACCTCGCCGGTCCGCGACTCGTGGCCTGTGACGTACCAGCGCCCGGACCGCGCGACCACGCCGTACGGCAGGATCGTGCGCCGGCTCGCCGTCCCGTCGGTTCGGACGTAGCCGATCTGGACGGGGTGGCGATCGCGAGCGGCCTCGGCGAGGACCAGCAGCACCTCCGGGTCGGTGCCGCCAGCGGCCTCCGTGGCCGACGGCGCGGACGGGCCGAGGAGTGCCAGGTCCGCGGAGGAGAGCAGCGCGTCGAGCCGCGCCGCCGTCCGTCGCGGCAGCACGCGACGCAGCTTGCCGACCGCACCCTCGACGGTGTCGTCGTCGACCGGCAGCCCGCCGCCGCGACGGCCGATGATCAGGCCCAGGAGCAGGGTGAGCGCCTCGTCGTCGGTCAGCATGAGGGGTGGCATCCGGTAGCCGGGGGCGATGCGGTACCCGCCGTGCCGTCCCCGGATCGACTCGACCGGCACCTCCATCTCGACCAGCTGCGCGACGTAGCGCCGCACGGTCCGCTCGTCGACGCCCAGCCGGGTCGCGAGCGCGGCGACGGGCTGGACCCCGCCCGCCTGGAGGAGCTCCAGGAGCGTGAGCACGCGAGCGGTCGAGCGGGCCATGCCCACAGATTCCCACGGATACCAGACAAGTTCCGCCCGGTATCGGTCCTAGCGTCACGTCCATGACCCAGTCACCTGGCCCCGCCTTCGTCTCGATCCGCCTCATCACCGACGACCTCGACGCGATGGTCGCCTTCTACGAGCAGCTGACCGGCACCACAGCCCTGCGCCCCGCCCCGGTCTTCGCCGAGATCGTCACCCCGACCGCGACCCTCGCGATCGGCAGCACCGCCACGGTGCCGCTGTTCGCCCCCGGCTCCGCCGAGGCGGCGGCCAACCGGTCGGCGATCCTCGAGCTCCTCGTCGACGACGTCGACGCCGAGTACGCGCGCCTGGCCGCCCTCGGCACGGAGTTCGTCGCCGGGCCGGCGCTCATGCCGTGGGGCAACCGGGTCTTCTTCCTGCGTGACCCCGACCAGAACCTCGTGGGCGTGTTCAGCCCGGTGAGTGCGGAAGCCGTCGAGCGGTTCGCCGGCCGCTACGGCCGTTGAGCGCTCGCGGGGCTCCTGGCGGCTCCCTGGTGCGCACGGAGGTGCCGCGCGATCACTCCCCTGCGTCGCGCGCCCCGTACGCGCGCATGAACGCGCGCGCGCCGTCGGTCATGATCCGCCGGACGTGCGCGCCCTCGGCGCGCCGGCGCGCCGGCGCGTTGAGCACGCGCAGCGCGGTCAGGGCGTGGAAGTGCGCGGCGGCGAGCCCCGGGTCCTCGGCGTCGAGCAGGCCGGCGCGGGCGAAGCGGCCGACACGCTCGCTGAGCACCTGCGCGTGGGCCTCGTCGAGCGGGTGGTCGTCGAGCTCCGGCAGCAGCGCCTCGTTCTCGTTGATCAGCCGGACCGCGGCGAGGTAGTCCGACGACTGCAGGAGCGAGCGGCCGAGGTCGGCGGCGAGCGCGCTGAGCGCCTCGTCGAGCTGGGCGACGTCCGTGATGCCCGCGTCGTCGAGGTGCTGCGCGACCAGCCCGCGGAGCGTGGCCAGCGCGCGCTCCCCCGCGTCCTCCACGACGCCGAGCAGCAGGCGCCGCTTGTCCCCGTAGTAGTCGTAGACGGTCCGCTTCGACACCCCGGCGAGCGCGGCCACCGCGTCCATGCTCGTGCGCTCTACGCCCGTCCGCACGAACAGCTCCCTGGCGGCGGCCAGGATCGCCGCACGCTTGTGCGCCTGGCCCTCGCGCACGGGCTTGTCGCCCACCGTCGTCATCGCTCTCCTCCGTCGTGCTCCCGCTCGATGCTACACCGGGCGGTGTAGATCTACACGACACGGTGTAGTGTCGCGACCCATGCAGATCATGAACCCGGTGACCTTGCAGGCGCACGCCCTGCGGAAGCGATACGGGCACCTCACCGCCGTCGACGGCCTGTCCTTCGCCGTGAGGCCCGGCGTCGTGACCGGCTTCCTCGGCCCCAACGGGGCGGGGAAGTCCACGACGCTGCGGATGTTCCTCGGGCTGGACAAGCCCACCAGCGGTGCGGCGACGGTGGGCGGCCTGCGGCTCGCGGAGACACCGCACCCGATGCGCGTCGTCGGCGCGATGCTCGACGCCCGCGGCGTCCACCCGCGCCGTGCGGCCGCGGACCACCTCGCGGCGGTGGCGCGCGCCGGAGGCGTAGCCAGGTCCCGGGTGTCCGAGATGCTGGAGCTGGTGGGGCTGGGAGGCGTCGGGAACCGCCCCGCCGGTGACTTCTCACTCGGGATGAAGCAGCGGCTGGGCATCGCGACGGCCTTGATCGGCGACCCGGCCGTCGTGATCTTCGACGAGCCGCTCAACGGCCTCGATCCCGAGGGGATCCGGTGGGCGCGCTCGCTGATGCGCGACCTCGCGGCCGAGGGCCGCACGGTCCTGTTCTCGAGCCACCTCATGGGCGAGATGGAGCTGACGGCAGACCACCTCGTCGTCATCCACCGCGGGCGGCTGCTGGCCGATCAGCCCCTGGCCGCCTTCATCGCCGACCACACCACCGAGCACGTCCGCGCGCGCACGCCGGACCGGCCCGGACTCCTCGAGGCGCTGGCCCGCGAAGGCCTGCGGGCCACAGCCGACACCGCCGGCGCGGACGGGGTCGACGTCGAGGGGGCCGCGACCGACCACGTCGGCCGCGTCGCCGCTGCCGCCGGCATCGAGCTGTCCGAGCTGACCGCGGTCCGCGACTCGCTCGAGGACGTCTTCCTCACCATGACCTCAACCCAGAAGGACGCCGCCTGACATGGACCTCCTCGCCTCGGAGTGGATCAAGACCCGCAGCATCCGCACCACCTGGATCCTCGCGGCCGGCACCGTCCTGGTCACCGTGGTCGTGAGCCTGCTCGGCATCAGCGGCCTCGCGGCCGACTGGCAGGCCGACCTGCCCGCGGACTTCGACCCGACCGGCGTCAGCTTCAAGGGCATCCTCGTCGGGCAGATCCTCGTCGCGACGCTGGGTGCCCAGGCGTTCACCAGCGAGTACGCCACCGGTCAGATCGTCACGAGCCTGACGATCGCACCCCGACGCGCCGTCCTGCTGGTCACCAAGCTCACCGTCGCCGCCCTCGTCGCGCTCGCGACCGCCGTGCTCACCGTCGGGTGCAGTCTCGGAGCGAGCCAGGCGGCCCTGGCCGCCGCGGGGCTGCCGACGGCGGACCTGACCGAGGCCGACAGCGTCCGAGCGGTCGTGTGCGCGGTCGGCTACCTGGTGCTCACCGCCGTGCTGGGCGTGGCGCTCGGCGCCCTCACCCGCTCCTCCTCGGGCGCACTCGCCGTCGTCGTGACCGTGGCCCTCCTCGTGCCCGCGCTCGCGCCGGGACTTCCCGGCGCCCTCGGGGACCTCGCCGGCACCTACTGGCCGACGACGGCCGGACAGGCCTCCTACACGACTACCGGCACCGGCCCTCTGGCAGGCCCGGGTGGCCTCGCGGTCATGGCCGTGTGCACCCTCTGGACCACGCTCGCCGCCCACCTCACGCTCCGGACCCGCGACGCGTGAGGACCCTGCATTCCTGCCCTGCGCCCGGCTCCGCGGGCGGCATCATGGGGAGATGGGGGCGCGCCAGGTCGACCTGACCACGGACGAGCTGCGCGCCGTCGTCCGGTTCGCCGTCGACTGCGCCCGGGGCCTGCTCCCCGAGTTCGAGGCCGTCGCCCCGGACGACCCCCGCCCGCGCGACGCGATCGCCGCGGCGCAGGCCTTCGCCGAGGGGGCCGCGCGCTCGAACCTGCAGCGCGCCGCAGCGTTCGCCGCCCACCGCGCAGCGCGATCCGTCGCCGCGGAGCCCGCGCGGCTCGCGGCGCTCGCGTGCGGCGACGCGGCGGCGGCGGCCTACCTCCACCCGATCGCCGAGGCGACCCAGGTCGGGCACATCCTGCGTGCTGCCGCCTGCGCCGCGCGGGTGGCCGAGCTGACGACGGGCACGCCGGCCGAGGAGGCCGTCCACCTCCTGGCCGAGCGGGCCGCTCCCCCGGTGCCCGAGATCCTGGGTCGGTACCCCGCGGCGCCGGGCGGGAGGACGCAGGTGGCCGCGCTCATGAGCGCGCTGGACTCGGCGATCCGGGAGCGGGGGCAGGAATGAGGACACCGCAGGGGACGCTCAGACGCGCAGCTCGACACCCGCGAGGTCCTCGACCCGCTCCCAGACGCGCCGCACCGCGTCCGCCCCCGGGTGCGCCGTCGGTGCGGGCGTCGGCACCCGGACCGGGACGCCGCGCATCCCCTCGCGCGGCGCGACGTACTCCCCACCCCGCACGCCGGGGTCGGTGAGCGCGCGGACACCGGGCCAGGCCGCGGCGTCCTTGCCCTGCGCCCACGGCGTGTACGGGTTGCGCCGGTAGGGCGTGCTGCCGTCGCGGATGCCCGGGCGGTGCGGTGTGCGGGCGTCCACGCCCACGCCGGGGTGCGTCACCAGCGAGGCGACGGGGTGCCCGGCCGCCCGCAGCCGGCGGTCCAGCTCGAACGCGAGCACCTCCGTGACGGCCTTCGCCCGGGCATACGCGACGATGCCGAGCCGCGGGACCCGGGCCGGGTCGTCGAACCCCGGTCGGAACCGCGCGACGAACCCGGTGGAAGCGTGCACCACCCGGCCCTCTCCCCCGTGCTCGACGGCCGTCGCCGTGAGCGCGGGCAGGATCCCGGCGAGCAGCCGCACGTGCCCGAGCACGTGCGTGCCGAGCAGCAGCGGGTGCCCGTCGGACGTGCGGGCGCGCGGGTCCATCGACATCGCACCGCCGTTGAGGAACACCGCGTCGAGCCGTGGGAGCGCGGCGAGCTCGGCCTCCGCCTCGTCCACCGCACGCAGCGACCCGAGCTCGAGCACGACGGTCCGCACGTGCGCCCCGGGCACCTGGGCGAGGATCGCGTCGCGCGCCCCGGCGAGGCGGTCCGCGGACCGCGAGGCGAGGACGACGTCGGCACCCGCGGCGGCGAGCTGCTCGGCGGCGAAGTACCCGATCCCGGCGGTCGCGCCCGTGACGACGACGGTGCGCCCGTCCTGCCGGGGCGGGTGAGCGGGGTCCCACGCCGCGTCGTCGGTCGAGGGGTGCTGGCGGGTGGCGTGGTCGGTCATGGTCGTCCCTTCGCGAAGTGGATAGATGATCCGTTCGCTCTGACCGTAGCGGATGAGTCATCCACTTCGGGTACGCTGCCGGACATGCCGCCGCTCCGCTCCGACGCCGCCCGCAGCCGCGCGCGCATCCTCGCCGCCGCCGCCGGGCAGGACCGCGGCACGCTCCGCCTCAACGAGGTGGCCCGGGCCGCCGGGGTCGGTGTCGGGACCGTCTACCGGCACTTCCCCACGGTCGAGGCCCTCGTCGAGGAGCTCACCGCGACCACCGTCCAGCGGGCCGTCGACGCCGCCCGCGCCGCCGCGCAGGACGACGACCCCGGCGCCGCGTTCGACGGGTTCCTCGCCACCGTGCTCGACCTGCTGCTCGCCGACGACGGGCTCCAGCAGGTGCTCCTGGCGGCCGACGACTCGTCCCCCGAGGTCCGCGACGCCAAGGCCGAGCTGACGCGGACCGCCGCCGCGCTGCTGGAGCGCGCCGAGCGCGCGGGCGCCGTCCGGCGGGGGCTCACGCTCGACCAGCTCATGCACCTCGTGTGCGGCTTCGAGCACGCCGTGCGGCTCGGCGGCCCCGACGACCGCCCGACGATCGCCGCCGTCCTCCGCGCGGGCCTCCGGCCGGACTGAGGGTGCGGGTCCCACCGCTCAGCCGAGGCTCCGGATCGGCCACCGCACCTGGTCCGCCTCCAGCAGCGCCGGGTCGCGCTCCGGCGCGACCTCGTCGAGCAGCTCCAGGCGCGTGATGCGCTCGATGCGGAACCCGCGGATCGCGTCGCGCAGCCGGCACCACCCGACGAGCAGCCAGGCGTCGCCTCCGCGCAGCAGCCCCATCGTCTCGACGTCGCGGACCGTGCTCGCCGGGACGTCGTCCCCCGAGGCCTCGCCCAGGTAGGTCAGCCGCACGACCCGCCGGGCGGCGATGGCGTCGGAGAGCATGCCGAGCGGCACGCCGCCGTCGGCCGGGGCGACGGGGTCGATGACCTGCATCCGCCCGAGCAGCTCCTGCACCGGGGCGCGGTGCTCCTCCCCCATGACCGCCGCGACCTTGGCGCGGGCGCGCCGGGCGGCGCCCTGGTAGGGCGAGGTGTCGAGCAGCGCCAGCCCGGCGAGCACCGCCAGCGACTCGGCGGCCGAGAGGTTGAGCGGCGGCAGCGAGTACTCGGGCAGGATCGCGTAGCCCCCCGCGGCCCCGTACTCGGCGTAGAAAGGCACGCCCGCGACCTGGAGCGACGCGATGTCGCGCTCGATCGTGCGGGTGGACACCCCGAGCTCGCGGGCGAGCCGGGCGGCCGACCACGGCCGGCGCGCACCACGGAGCAGGTCGACGAGGGCGTACTGCCGCTCGGCTCGCTTCATGCCGCCAGCCTGGCAGACGCGTCGTCGCCGGTCGCGGCGGTCAGCTGCGCATGCTCCGCTGCCCCCCGACGGACCAGACCCGGCGCACCCGGCCGTCGGCGTCGAAGTCGAACACGTCCACGCCATTGGCCCGGGCCCCACCCTGCTCCACGTCCCAGAGCAGCCGGCCGTGGTCCCCGTCGATCGCGTCGGCGACCGCGGTGAACACGACACCGGGGTTCTGGCCGTGCCACCAGGCGAGGTACCGCGCGAAGTCGTCGGCGGTGCGGATGTCGTCCGCCGGGGTCGAGCCGTCGGGCTCGGTCACGGCGAAGTGGATGCGGAAGTCCTCGGCGCAGATCTCGCGGGCGAGGTCGCCGTCGGAGTTCCACATGGTCAGCCACCGGTCCAGGGAGCGGCGGGAGATGGTCGTGGGGTTCGTGGTCCCGGTCATGCGTCCAGGCTCGGACACGGGCGCGACAACGGTGTGTCGGTGTTCCAGGGACCGGTCGACCGGTCCCCGGCGCCCGCGCCTAGGCCAGCGAGAGGAAGAGCTTCTGCAGCTTGTCGACGTCCAGGGTGCTGTCGTCGTCCGGGTCGGTCAGGCACTGCTTCATGCCGGACGCGATGATCGCGAAGCCGGCGCGGTCCAGAGCCTTGGAGACCGCGGACAGCTGGGTCACCACCGGTTCGCAGTCCTGGCCCTCCTCGATCATGCGCACCACCGCGGCCAACTGGCCCTGGGCGCGCTTGAGGCGGTTGACGACCTTGCCCATCTCGCCGGGGTCGAGCTCCATGGCCGTCCTCTCCTCAGCCGCAGGTGCACTGCTGGTCGCGGGGCACGTCGGCCATGACGGACTCGACGTGCATGCCGCAGCCGGTCCAGGTGGTCTTGCCGCAGGAGCGGCACAGGGCGGGGCTGCACATGGTGGGTGGTCTCCTCGTTCGTGAGTGGGGTTGTGGGTCGGTGACGGACGTTCACACGACGACCGCCCGGGCATCCTGCCGCAGGGTCACACCAGGGCCCCGTCGAGGGCTCGTCCGCAGGCGCGGGTGAGGCCGGGGCGGGCCAGGTCGAGGCTGATCCAGCCGCCGGACAGGTTGCGGGCGTCGAACCCGGCCCGCAGCAGGACGCGCGTGGCGATGTGCGACCGGACGCCGCTGGCGCAGTGCACCGCCACCGGTCGGCCGCCCGCCGCCGCGCGGACCTCGTGGAGCCGGTCGCGCAGCTCGGTGTGCGGGATGTGCAGCGCCCCGTCGAGGTGCCCGCGGTCGTGCTCGGCGCGCGTGCGGACGTCGAGGACCAGGCTGCCGGCGAGCACGTCGTCGGCGTCGTCCGGCTGCCACTGCGGCATGGTGCCGTCCAGGGCGTTCTGCGCCACGAAGCCCAGCATGTTGACCGGGTCCTTGGCCGAACCGTACGGCGGCGCGTAGGCGAGCTCGAGCTCGGCGAGGTCGTCGGCGCCCATCCCGGCGCGCAGGGCCGTGGCCAGCACGTCGATCCGCTTGTCGACGCCCTCGCGGCCCACCGCCTGGGCACCGAGCAGCCGGCCGTCGGGCGCGAAGCTCGCGACGACGTGGACCTGCTCGGCCCCCGGGAAGTACCCGGCGTGGTGACCCGCGTGGACCCGGACGGTCTCGTGCGCGAGGCCGGCGCGCCGCAGCGTCGACCGGCTCGCCCCGGTGACGGCCGCCGTCAGCCCGAACACCCGGACGATCGCGGTCCCGAGCACCGGCGCCTGCGGCGTCGTGCGCCGGCCGAGCATCGCGTCCGCCGCGCGCCGGCCCTGGCGGTTCGCCGGCCCGGCGAGCGGCACGGGCCCCCGGTCCCCGGTGACGGCCTGGACGACCTCGACGGCGTCGCCCACGGCCCAGATCGACGGGTCGGAGGTCCGCTGGTCGGCGTCGACCCGGATCGCGCCGCGGGCGCCGAGGTCGAGACCGGCGTCCCGGGCGAGGTCGCTCGCGGGCCGCACGCCGACGTTCACCACGACGACCTCGGCGGGGAGCCGGGTGCCGTCCGAGAGGCTCACGAGCGCGGCCCCGTCCGCCGTCCCGGTGATCGCCGTGGCCGAGACCCCGAGGTGGAGCCCGACGCCGTGCGCGCGCAGCTCGTCCGCGAGCAGCGGCGCGAGCTCGGGGTCGAGCGGGGGCAGGACGTGGTCGGCGAGCTCGACCAGCGCGACCTCGAGCCCACGGGCGACGAGCGCCTCCACGGCCTCCAGCCCGATGAAGCCGGCGCCGACGACGACGGCCCGCCGGGGGCCGCCGACGGGCAGCGCCGCGATCCGGGCGGTCAGGGCGTCGAGGTCGGGGACGGTGCGCAGCGCGTGCACCGCGGGGTGGTCGAGGCCGTCCACCGGCGGGCGGACGGCGACGGCCCCCGGGGCCAGGAGCAACGCGTCGTAGCCGAGCTCGTAGCCGCCGGTCGCCGTCGCGACGTGCACGGTGCGCGCGGCACGGTCGACCGCGGTGACGCGGCTGCCGGTGCGGACGTCCAGTGCGAGCGCGGCGTGCAATGACTCGGGCGTGTGCAGCAGCAGGTCCGCTCGCTGCTCGATCTCGCCGGACAGCCCGTACGGGAGACCGCAGTTCGCGAACGAGACGTGCTCGGACTGCTCCAGCACGACGATCTCGGCGCGCTCGTCGAGGCGGCGGGCGCGGGCGGCGGCGCTCATGCCGCCGGCCACTCCCCCGACGATCACGAGGCGGCGAGGTCGGGGCACGGCAACGGGGTCGGAGGTCGTGGACATGATGCGACCGTATACCCCCGGGGGTATTACTCGCCACGTGCCGTGCGGCACACACAGCCCCGCCGGGGACGCGGCACTCGGCGGACGACCCGGGTGGTCACCCCGGCGAGGCGGGCGATAGGGTGACGCGCGTCACATCCTGTCTTCAGGAGGGCGGGGCTGTGGGACACGGGCCGAGGGGGCGCGGTGACGGGTGCAGGTGAGGGACGGACCGTGGAGGGCGGCGCGGAGCCGACCCCCCGCTCGACCGCGAAGGTCGCCGTGGTGGGCGCCGGCGCCGTCGGCGCGACCCTCGCCTACGCCGTGCTGATGCGCGGCGCGGCGCGCGAGGTCGTGCTCTACGACGTCGACACGGCGAAGGTCCGCGCCCAGGCGCTCGACCTCGCGCACGGGATCCAGTTCGTGCCGATGGCGCACGTCGTCGGCACGGACGACATCACCGCGTGCGCCGGCGCGGACGTCGTGGTGGTGACCGCGGGGGCCAACCAGCGTCCCGGGCAGACCCGCACGGACCTGGCGAAGCGCACGATCGGGCTGATGCGCACGCTCGTGCCGCAGCTCGTCGAGGTCGCGCCCGGCGCCGTGTTCGTGATGGTGACGAACCCGGTGGACGTCGTCACCTACGCGGCGCTCCGGTTCTCCGGGCTCCCCCGCGCCCGGGTCATCGGTTCCGGGACGGTCCTGGACTCCTCGCGGTTCCGGTACCTGATCTCCCAGCACGTCGGGGTGGCGGTGCAGAACGTGCACGCGTACATCGTCGGCGAGCACGGCGACACCGCGGTGGCGCTGTGGTCCTCGGCGACGATCGGCGGGGTGCCCCTGCTGGAGCTCGACCCTCTGCCCGGGCGCGAGCCGCTGACCCCGGCCGTCCGCGCGTCCATCGCGCACGACGTGGTGCACTCCGCGTACGAGATCATCGAGGGCAAGGGCGCGACCAGCTACGCGATCGGGCTGGCGGGGTCCCGGATCGTCGAGGCGCTCACGAACGACGAGCACCGCGTCATGCCCGTGTCCTCGCTCATCGACGACCTCGACGGCATCGGCGACGTGTGCCTGTCCGTGCCCACCGTCGTCGCGCACGACGGGGCCGGTGCGCCGCTGCGGGTGCCGATGTCGACCGACGAGCTCGTGGCCCTCCGGCGCTCGGCGGACGCGCTGCGCGAGACCGCCCGCCCGTTCGGGCTCTGAGCCCGCGATCGGCCCGCGGGGACCGCCGCCGGGATGTCGGACGCCACCACCAGTCTCCTGGTCCTCGCCGCCGCCGTCGGCCTGTTCGTCTGGAACCGGCTCCCGGCCGCCGTCGTCGCGGTCCTCACGGCGCTGGCGCTCGCGGCCACCGGCGTCGTCACCGAGGCGCAGGCGGTCGCCGGGTTCGGCGACCCCGTGGTGGTGTTCATCGCGACGCTGTTCGTGCTGAGCGAGGGGCTGCAGGCCTCGGGGGTGACGGCCTGGGCAGGCGAGCTGGTGCTCGCGCGCGCGGGCTCGGGCCACCGGCGGGTCGCGGTCGCCGTCATGGCGCTCGCCGCGCTGATCTCGGCCCTCGTCACGCCGAACGGCGCGGCCGCGGCGGTCCTCCCCGTCGCGCTCCTGGTGGCCCGGCGCTCCGGGAGCGCCCCCTCCCGGCTGGGCATCCCGCTGGCCTACGCGGCGAGCGCGGGCGCGCTGCTCACCCTGGCGGGCAGCCCGGTCAACGTGATCGTCTCCGACGCCCTGGCCGAGACCACCGGCGACCGGTTCGGCTTCTTCGAGTTCGCGGCGCTCGGCGTACCGCTCACCCTCGTGACGGTGCTGGTGACGGCGCTGCTCGGGAGCCGCCTGCTGCCCGACCGAGCGGCGCCGGACCCCGCCCCCGGGACCGTCGTCCACGAGGACGTGCGGGTGGGCGGCGCCGCGGTCCGGGCCGTCGTGGTGCTGGGTGCCACGATCGGCCTCCTCGCCTCCGGCGCGGTGACGCCCGCGCTCGCCGGGCTCGCGGGGGCCGCGGCGATGGTCCTCACCGGTGTGGTGCGTCCGTCCCGGGCGCTCCGTGCCGTGCCGTGGGAGACGCTGGTCCTGATCGGCGGCCTCATCCCGCTCTCGGCCGCGATCTCGGGGTCCGGCGCGGCCGACGTGCTCGCGGACCTCGTGGTCCGCGTGGTCCCCGACGGCGACGGGCACCTGCTGCTGGTGGCGCTCTTCCTGCTGACGGTCGCCCTGGGGCAGTTCGTGTCGAACGCGGCGACGGTCCTCGTCGTCACGCCCATCGCGCTGGCGGCGGGCGCCGAGGTCGGCGTCGGGGCCGAGCCGGTGCTCATGCTGGTCGCGGCGGCGGGGGCGGCGTCGTTCCTGACGCCGCTGGCGACCCCGGCCAACATGCTCGTGCAGGGCCCCAGCGGGTACCGGTTCGGCGACTACTGGCGGCTCGGAGCGGTGGTGACGCTCGCGTGGCTCGTCGTCGTGACGCTCGTCGTGCCCCTGGTGTGGCCCCTGGGCCCGTGAGCTCCGGGCCCCGTCCGCCGAGGTGCGTGGCCGCGCGTCGCCCGCCGCCCTACGATCGGCACGTGACGCCCCTCACACGCGTCGGCATCGTCGAGGACGAGGCGCTGATGCGCTCCATGCTCGAGCAGACCCTGTCGGCGCAGGAGTCGATCCGCGTCGTGCACGCGGTCCCGGGGGTCACCGAGGCGCGGCTCGTCTTCACCCCGGGCTCGTGCGACGTCGCGCTGCTCGACGTCAACCTCCCCGACGGCAACGGGGTCGCCCTCGGCGTCACGCTGCAGCGGGCGGACCCGCGGCTCGCGGTCATGCTGCTGTCCAGCGAGGACGTCATGGGCCTGTTCACCACGGTGCAGGACCAGGCGAGCCGGCCGTGGAGCTACCTGTCCAAGCGATCGAGCTTCTCCCGGGACGTCCTGGTGCGCGCCGTCGTGGCCACGGCGCAGGGTCAGGTCGTGCTCGACCCCTACCTGGTCCAGCGGTCGCAGCCCCGGCCGGGGTCGCCCGTCTCCGAGCTCACGCCCGCGCAGTTCGGGGTGCTGCGGCTCGTCGCGGAGGGGCTGTCGAACCAGGCTGCCGGCGAGCGGCTCGGGATCAACGAGCGCTCGGTCGAGAGCCACCTCAAGTCGATCTACCAGCGGCTCGGGATCGACGGCGACGGGCACAACCGGCGGGTCGCCGCCGTGCTGGCGTTCCTCGAGCAGACCGGGCGCACGTGGCGGGCGTGACCACGGCGGCCGCGGGCAGCCGTGACCTGCGACGCGTCACCCTCGTCGTCGGGATCACCAACACCGCGCTCTACGCGGCGCTCACCGCGGGCGCGTGGGCCGCGTGGGGCGGGCTGCAGGCGGAGCTGGCCCGGGAGCGCAGCCTCGCCGCCGTGGTCGCCGACGGGGTGCTGATCCTCGTCATCAACCTCGCGTTCGGGTTCGCGGTCCTGGCGGGGGCGCTCGTGCTGGGCGTGCTCGACCGCGGGTGGCCCGCCCGTGTCGGGGTGACCGCCGCGGTGTCCGCGGCCGCGTCGGTGCCGCGGATGGCGGCCCTGGTGTCGCTCGGCAGCACGCCCACCGGCGTGGCCTACGTGACCGCGACGGGCGCGATGGGGTTCCTGTCCGGTCTCGTCGGCGTCCTCGCGGCCGTCTTCGCGGGGACGCTCGTCGACCGCGCCCGGCGCGAGGAGCAGCGCCGCGCGGCGGAGGCGGACCGGGCCCGCCGCGCCGTCGACGCGCTGCAGGACGAGGAGCTCCGGGTGCGACGCATGGTGTTCGACCAGCTGCACGGCACCCTGCAGTACCACCTGGTGAGCGTGACCGCCGGGCTCGACCGGCTGGCGGAGGACCTGGACGCGGCCGGCGCCGGCGACCGCGGCACCGAGGTCCGTGCCTGGGCGGAGACGCTGGAGGAGATCCGGGAGCAGGACGTGCGCTCCCTGAGCCACGCCGTGTTCCCCTCCGGCGCGGACCTCGGCACGGAGGAGGCGATCGCGCTGCTGCTGCACCGGCTCCCGGCGCAGGTCAGCACGTCGATCGAGATCGGCCCCGTCTACCGCGGGCTCGTCGACCGCGGGGCCGCGCCCATGCCGATGGCCGAGCGGCTCGTCGTCATCTACACCGTCGAGGAGGCCGTCACCAACGCGCTCAAGCACAGCCGGGCGCACACCGTGCAGGTGCGCGCCGAGGCGGAGCCGACCGCGGACCCGGAGCACTGGGTGTTCGCGACGGTCGTCGACGACGACGGCACCGGGCCGACCCGCCCCGACCCGCCCCTGCACGGGCTCGCGCGACACCGCGAGCGGCTCGAGCACCGGGGCGGCACGCTCACCCTCGGCACGAACCCGGACGGCGGCGGCCGGCTGAGCTTCCGGCTGCCGTTCACCGTGGCGCCGGGGGCTCCGCCGTCCTGATGTGACCTCCTGCCGACCACGGCGAATGGTCCCCCGCCCGCTCAGTCCCGGCCCGGCGGCCGATCGCGGTGCCGGTCCTGGTCCGTGTGTGGCGGCTCCTCGCGGCGCGGCTCTTCCTCGGGGACGGAGGCGCGGCGCCAGGCGGACCAGCTCGAGACGGAGAACACCACGGTCCCCGCGAACGCGAGCGCGGAACCGACCCAGGTGCCGAGCGTCTCGTCGACCGTGACGCTGATCAGCACCTTGGCGGCGAGCCCCAGCAGGACCAGGACGGTCGAAACGTCCAGCACCCGGCGGGCTCGCTGCGAGTCCCGCGCTCGACGCGACTGACCGGTGGCAGCTTCCCGGCCCATCGTGACCCGCTCTCCCAGTGACGTCCTCGCGCCCGATGGTGGCAGGAGGTGGCGGCTCGCGCACGGCGTGACGCCGACGCCCCGCGCGTCGGTCGGGTGCTGGCCGGCGGCGGGCTCCGTCCGGGCCCGCCCGCGGGTGATCCTCGCGGCCCACCCTGGCCCGTGCGCGCGGCGGCGCCCTAGACTCCGGACAAACCGGACGAATCGCAGCGTCCGGGCCCGAGGAGATCGACGATGATCGCATCCACGGCGGCGCTCGCCCGGCACGGCCGCGAGCACGGGTACGCGGTGCCCGCGGTGAACGTCCTCGACGACCTGAGCCTGCGGGCGGTGGTGGCCGCGGCGGTCCACCTCCAGGCCCCGCTCATCATCCAGCTGTCCGTGAAGACGGTCCGCTCGACGGGTACCGAGCTGCTGACCAGCATGTTCCGGTACGCGACCCGCGACCTGACCGTCCCCGTGGCCCTGCACCTGGACCACTGCCCCGACCGGTCGGTGATCGACGACGTGGTCGCCGCGGGCTGGTCGTCGGTGCTGTTCGACGCGTCGGACCGGGACCTCGTGACGGCCGAGCGGGAGACGGCCGAGGTCGTGGCGCAGGCGCACGCGGCCGGCCTGGACGTGGAATCGGAGATCGAGAACATCGTCGGCGTCGAGGACGGCGTCGGGTCCGACGTCGCCCTGCACGCCTACTCCGTGGAGCAGCTCGCCGAGGTCGCCGACCGGACCGGCGCCGACCTCCTCGCGCCGCAGCTCGGCACCGCGCACGGCGAGTACCGGGCGCGGCCGGTCCTCCTGCCCGAACGGGTGCGGGAGCTCGCCGCGCTGACGGACCGGCCGATCGTCCTGCACGGCGGCACCGGGCTCTCGGCGGACGACTTCGCCGCGTTCATCGCCGCGGGCGTCTCGAAGATCAACATCTCGACCGCCGTGAAGGTCGCCTACATGCGAGCGGCTGCGGCCCACCTCGACGTCGCGCGCGAGCGCGACAAGTGGGATCCCCCGAGCATGTTCCGCGACGTCGCCGCCGCGGTCGAGGGCGCGATCGTGCCGCTGGTCGAGCAGTTCGGCGCCGCCGGCCACGCGCGCGGCGTGGCGAGGGCCGTGCGGTGAGCCCGGGGCTGCTGCTGGACTGCGACGGCGTGCTGGCCGACACGGAGCGGGACGGACACCTCCCCGCCTTCAACGCGACCTTCGAGGAGTTCGGCCTGCCCGTCCGCTGGTCGCAGGAGGAGTACGGCCGGCTGCTGGCGATCGGCGGCGGCAAGGAGCGGCTGCGGACCCTGCTCGAACCCGGGCTCGTCGCCCGCGCCGGCCTGCCGACCGACGAGGACGAGCAGCGGGAGCTGGTCGCCCGCTGGCACCGGGCGAAGACCGAGCGCTACACCGCGCTGGTCCGCTCAGGCGCGCTCCCCGGCCGCCCCGGGATCGCCCGGCTGGTCGCCGAGGCCGACGCGGCGGGCTGGCGGCTCGCCGTCGCGTCGACCTCCGCCGAGGAGTCGGTCCGGGCGGTGCTGGAGCACGCGGTCGGGCCTGAGCTCGCCGCGCGGTTCGACGTGTTCGCGGGCGACGTCGTGCCGCACAAGAAGCCCGCGCCGGACATCTACCTGCTGGCCCTGCGCGAGACCGGGCTCGACCCGCGCGAGGTGGTCGTCGTCGAGGACAGCGCGAACGGGCTGCGGGCCGCGCTCGCCGCCGGCCTCACCACCGTCGTCACCGTCAGCAGCTACACGCGGGACGAGGACTTCACCGGGGCCGCGCTGGTCGTGTCGTCCCTCGGCGACCCCCCGGACGACCCGGCGACCACGCTGGCCGACCCCCGCGGCCTGGAGGTCGACGGCGCCGTCGGGCTCGGGCACCTGCAGCGCCTCCTCGGACCCCAGCAAGGAGCGACACCGTGAGCCAGCAGCGCGTCGAGCAGGTCGTCCGCACCGTCGCCGAGACCTGCGTCGAGAACGAGCAGTACTTCGGCGAGCTGGACTCCGTGGTCGGCGACGGGGACTTCGGCTTCTCCCTCGCCCGGGGGTTCGAGAACGTGCTGGCGGGCTGGGACGACTACGACCGGGCCGACGCCGGGACGTTCCTCCAGAAGATCGCGGTCACGATGAGCGGCCGGATCGGCGGCACCTCCGGCCCGATCTGGGGCACGGCGTTCCTGCGGGCCGCCGGCGTCGTCAAGGGCAAGCAGGAGGTCACCGGCGACGACGTGGTCGCGATGCTGCGCGCCGCCGTCGAGGGGATCAAGGCGCGGGGCGGCGCCGACCTCGGCGAGAAGACGCTGCTCGACGCGCTCGTCCCGCTGACGGACACCGTCGAGCAGCAGCTCGCCGCCGGCGCCGCCCCGGCCGAGGTCGCGAAGGCGGCCGCCGCGACCGCGCGCGCCGCCGCCGAGGCGACCCGACCGATGCAGGCCCGGCGCGGCCGGGCGTCCTACACCGGCGAGCGCAGCATCGGGTCCCTCGACCCCGGTGCCGTCGCCGTCGCGGTGCTGGCGGAGCGGGTCGCCGCCACCTGGTGAGCGACCGAGGACCGGACGACAGGGAAGGCGACCGCGATGAAGAAGTTCGTCAACGACCCGAAGACCTTCGTGCCCGACATGCTCACCGGCCTGGCGCTGGCGAACCCGGACACGCTCCGGTACGTGCCCGAGTACAACCTGATCATGCGGGCCGACGCCCCGCGGCACGGCAAGGTGTCGATCATCCAGGGCTCCGGGTCGGGCCACGAGCCCGCGCACGTCATGGTCGTCGGGAAGGGGATGCTCGACGGCGCGTGTCCCGGCGACGTGTTCGCCGCCCCGCCGATGGAGTACGTCCTCGAGTCGGCCAAGCTGCTCGCGTCCGACAAGGGCGTCCTCCTCCTGGTGAACAACTACACCGGCGACAAGATGGCGTTCGAGATGGCCTCCGAGCTCGCCGAGGCCGAGGGCCTGTCCGTCCGCACCCTGTTCATCGACGACGACGTCGCGGTCCAGGACTCGACGTGGACGGTCGGTCGCCGCGGCGTCGCGGGCAACTTCTTCGTGATGAAGGCCGTCGGCGCCGCCGCCGAGGCGGGGGCCGACCTGGACGAGCTCGTCCGGATCGGCGAGAAGGTCAACTCCGTCACCCGCACGATGGGCATCGCCCTCACCCCGTGCACGCCGCCGGCCAAGGGGTCGCCGCTGTTCGAGCTGGGCGACGACGAGATGGAGGTCGGCGTCGGGATCCACGGCGAGCCGGGTCGCCGCCGGGCGCCGCTGGTGCCGGCCGACGGGATCGTCGACGAGCTGCTCGGCGCGGTGCTCCCGGACCTGCCGTACGCCTCGGGCGACGAGGTCGCGCTGATGATCAACGGGCTGGGCGGCACGCCGATCAGCGAGCTGTACCTGCTGTACGGGATCGCGCACCAGAAGCTCGCAGCCCAGGGCATCACCGTCGGGCGCTCCTACGTCGGCGAGTACTGCACCTCGCTCGACATGGCCGGCGCGTCCCTCACGCTCGTCCGGCTCGACGACGAGATCCGCGGGCTGCTCGCCGCGCCCGCCGAGGTGGCGGTGCGGGTGTTCTGACGCGGCGCGGGCCCGGGACCCGGTCGGGTCCCGGGCCCGGTCGCGCCCGGCTCAGTCGCCGTTCGCCGCGATCGAGACGTCCTTCCACTGCTCCCAGGTCTCCAGGCGCGCGCGGTACACGGCGGGGACGATCTCGGTCGGCTGGGTGCCGAACAGGACGCGCAGCGGGGGCTCGTCCGCGTCGACGACGCGGAGCAGCGCGGGCCCGGCGGCCGCGGGGTCGCCGATGCTCGCACCGCCCTGCCGCGCGGCCATCGCGTCGCGCAGCGGGTCGTACGCGGGCAGCGGGGTGGCGTGCGTGGAGCTGCTGCCGGCCCAGTCGGTGGCGAACCCGCCCGGCTCCACGAGGGTGACCTTGATGCCAAACCCGGCGACCTCCTGGGCCAGGGACACCGTCAGGCCCTCCAGGGCCCACTTCGACGCGTGGTAGCCGCCGAGGTTGGGGAACGCCGCGACACCGCCGATCGTCGAGATCTGCACGATGTTGCCGCTCCCCTGCTCGCGCAGGACGGGCAGCACCGCCTGCGTCACGTGCAGCACGCCGAACAGGTTGACCTCGAGCTGGTTGCGCAGCTGCTCCGGCGTGATCTCCTCGACCGCGCCGAACAACCCGTAGCCCGCGTTGTTCACGACCACG
>NZ_JAGXJG010000170.1:0-331 GCF_019091725.1 Cellulomonas sp. GbtcB1
AGCCCCTCAGCCCCCGGGAGCGCGTCGTCCTCGCCGGGCTCGCCGGGGACGTGACTCTCGAGGGCATCGCCCGCAAGCTGTTCGTCTCGCGGTACACCCTGAAGACCCAGGTGCGGGCGGTCTACCGCAAGATCGGCGCGTCGACGCGCGCCGAGGCGGCGGCGTGGGCGGAAGACGCCGGCCTGCGCTGACGCCGTGACGCGCTGACCTGCGCCCGGGTCCGCGCGCCCGAGATCGCCGGGCAATCCCCTTCAGGTGTGTCGTAGGTCACATCTACGCTCGCTACATGGAACAGGCGATCGAGGCCCGCGGGCCCGTCAAGCGCTACAAG
>NZ_JAGXJG010000171.1:0-327 GCF_019091725.1 Cellulomonas sp. GbtcB1
TTAATCTGTTGAATTTTGGTTAAGGGTGAAATCTAATCATTAAGGTTATAATAGAAGAATAGATTGTGACAGTCAGTAGCCCCGTGATTCGTAAGGAAATTAGATAGTTTTGTATGTGTTTATCTGCATAAATTTAAATTCTTTATGTATTGAAATATGACTTATGATTTGTTTTTATGAATATGTATATGGTATTGAGAATGTGTGGTATGGACACAATATTCGTAAATTGATACATAAATTACGGTTGTTATGACTTGTATATGTGTATGTTGTATGTTGTATGGTGTATGGTGTATGGTGTATGTTGTGTATTGTATGTTGTAT
>NZ_JAGXJG010000172.1:0-323 GCF_019091725.1 Cellulomonas sp. GbtcB1
AGATAGTTAGGGTTTAATTATGGAAAATGTTTATTAATTTAAGTTAGTTAGGGTGTTACAATTTGGTATCAGAGCCGCCAGGCTGTCTTCCGAAGATCGTCACGACATGTACAATCATCATCAGCAGTTAGCTCGTTTCACGGTTCAGTAAGCCTTTATTGCTTTAGTAGTTTATTTTATTCAGTTATGAAAAAGAAAAGCCTCTTAGGAAGCATGTTAGTAGCCTGATAGTAGAATACGCGCATGTTTTTAATTTCTAAATAAGCGGCATTAGTAAGTTACTCTTTGATCACGATCTGACCTGACTAGCTCTTGGTGACGCA
>NZ_JAGXJG010000173.1:0-322 GCF_019091725.1 Cellulomonas sp. GbtcB1
GATCATCACCGAGGCCGAGCTCCTGGCTCCCCGCGAGTCGGTCGAGCGGTCGATGGTCGGGCGCCAGGCGCCCGGCAAGACCCAGCTCGCCGTGCTCGAGGTCGGCGTGCTCGTCGAGCACTACGTGTCCCGGCAGGCGCAGGTCTCGATGGCCGGCAACGTCGACCTCGGCCGCGTGCAGAACGTGCTGCCGAGCATGGAGGCGGCGTACGCCGACGTGGGCAAGGGCCCCTACGCCGTGCAGTACGCCGGGGAGGCCAACTGGGACGCCGCGGGCCCCGAGGGCGGTCAGCCGCGCCGCAGCGAGCAGGCGCGCAAGTCC
>NZ_JAGXJG010000174.1:0-317 GCF_019091725.1 Cellulomonas sp. GbtcB1
TGCTGGGGGCGTTCGCCGACCTGGCCGAGGTCGCCGAGGAGTGCCCGCGGCGTTGCACGCACGCCGCCGACGCGCCGGACTGCGCGCTCGACGAGGGGGTGGAGGCCTCCCCGGACGAGCCGGGCCGCGGGGCGCGGACGGCCCGGGTGGACTCGTTCCGCCGACTGCTCGTGAGCCGCTCGGGAGCGCCGGACGCGGGCTGACCGGGGCCGACGCGGCGTCGGGGCCGGACGGCACGGATAGGTTGGACCCATGACCCGGGACGACGACGACCTGCGCCTCGCCCACGTGATCGCCGACCAGGTGGACGCGCTCAC
>NZ_JAGXJG010000175.1:0-316 GCF_019091725.1 Cellulomonas sp. GbtcB1
TCGAGGGCATCGGCCGCGGTCCCGTCGAGGCGGTCCGCGCCGCCGGTGGGTCCGGCTCCCACGTGCTCCGCTGGGGCGTCTGGCCCGAGGTGCTGCCCGCGTTCGGGTCCTTCTGGCTCTACCGGTTCGAGGTCAACGTCCGCTCGTCCGCCGTGCTCGGCCTCATCGGCGTCGGCGGCATCGGTGGCCTGCTCACCTCCTACACGCAGTACCGGCAGTGGTCGGCGGTCGGCGTGCTGCTCGTCGTGGTCGTGGTCGTCACGGTGGCGATCGACGCCGCGTCCGGGGCCCCGCGCCGCCGGATCATGGAGGGGGC
>NZ_JAGXJG010000176.1:0-316 GCF_019091725.1 Cellulomonas sp. GbtcB1
GGTGCTCGCCGCCGGCGACATCGAGGTGGGCGACCGCGACCTCGTGGCCCCGGGCCTCGGTGGGCCCGTCGGCGGCGGCGCGCAGATCGTCGTCCGGCACGGCCGGGAGATCGACGTCCAGGTCGACGGCCAGGACCGCACCGTCTGGACCACCGCGCTCACCGTCGGCGAGGCCGTCGAGGGGCTCGGCCCCCGCGACGACGAGACGCTGCTGTCCGCGTCCCGGTCGGCGGGCCTGGAGCGGGGCGACGTCCTGCGGGTCACGACGCAGAAGACCATCCACCTGGCCGTCGACGGCCAGGTCATCGACGGGCTG
>NZ_JAGXJG010000177.1:0-313 GCF_019091725.1 Cellulomonas sp. GbtcB1
GCCACTTATATCATTTACTTCAGCCAATAAAATAAACAAATAACATTTATTTTCAAATAAACAAGTCACTAAAAGACAAAACACTAATGGTGCAAAAAGACCATTTTGCCCCTCCATACTAAAATCACATAAATCATACTAAAGGGGTATTTTTGGGAAATTCTAAATTCCCGGCCATTCCCGACATTCCCAATGTCTAATAAACCGTCCCAATTTACTAACATACTAAGTTGTGATTTTACATAGCCAAACACCGAGTTCCATGTTACCGGGCACCGGAAATGCAAAATTATGAAAATCACTAAATGACATA
>NZ_JAGXJG010000178.1:0-312 GCF_019091725.1 Cellulomonas sp. GbtcB1
GTCGGGGATCCCGCCGACGTCGACGAGCTGCGGGCGCCGCCACCACACCGCGGACGCGTCCGTCAGGTCGGTGACGCCGCGCGCGTCGGCCACCCGCACCGCCGGCCGGTCCGCACCGGCGGGGTCCAGGGTGAGCGTCAGGTCGCGCCCGAACCGCGCGTAGTCGAGCAGGTACGCGTCCCGGCCCCAGGACGCCAGCCGGCCGACCACCGCGGTCGCGTCGACGTCCTCGGGGTGCGAGACGACGACGATCACCCCGCTCACTGCCCGGGGTCGACGAGCTGCACGGCCTGGTCGACGAGCGACGCCTGC
>NZ_JAGXJG010000179.1:0-312 GCF_019091725.1 Cellulomonas sp. GbtcB1
TGGCGCGCCGTCGACGCGGACGTGGTGCGGCACGTCCTCGAGGCGATCTCCGGCCTCGGCGACGACCACGTCCGCGTGTCCCCGCTCTGGCCCGTGCTGCAGCCCAAGCGCACGCTCATCCGGCAGCGCGCGCTGGACGACGTCGCGCTGGTCGCCGACCTGGCCGCCGAGGCCGGGCTCGACATCGCCGTGGACGTGATCCAGGTGCACATGTCGGGCTTCGACTTCGTCCCGGCGTGGCTGGCCAACTGGCCCACCGGCAACATGTCCACCGACCCGGGCGCGGTCGAGGCGCAGGCCGCCCTGGTCGCC
>NZ_JAGXJG010000018.1:0-67655 GCF_019091725.1 Cellulomonas sp. GbtcB1
TCGGTGCCCGCCCGGGGGCCACTGCCACGGCCGCGCGCGCCGCGCGCACCGCGTTCCGCGCGGGCGCCACCACGGCCGGCGCCGTCCGGTCGCTGTCCGACGCCCGCCGCGAGTTCCGCACCGGCATGGCCGAGCGGGAGGCGCAGCTGCGGCACGACCTCGTCGGCGACGTCGACGTGGACGCGATCCGCGCCGAGCGCGCCGGTCGCCGTGCCGCGGCCCGCGAGGCCGAGCACGACGCGCACGGCGCCGTCCCGCCCGCCTGGCACCGGGACCCCGAGGCCCGGGACGCGGCCCGCGCCGCGCGCGCCCGCAAGGGCTGGGCCGACGAGCCGACGGACGACCCTGCGGACGACGACGGCGACCTGCCGTACTCGTTCTACTGACCTGCACCTCGCGGCCCCTAGGCTGCACCCGGTCGCCCGCGCGGGAACACACCCGACGCCGGCGGCGCTGAACCACGAGAACGGGCGAGGGCCCGCGACCCCCGCCACCCGACCCAGACGAGGACACCATGCGCACCGCCGAGATCCGCCAGCGTTGGCTCGACTTCTTCGAGGCCCGCGGCCACGCCGTGGTGCCCTCCGCCCCGCTGATCTCGCCCGACCCGTCGACGCTGTTCGTCATCGCGGGCATGGTGCCGTTCATCCCGTACATGCTCGGCGAGCAGACGGCCCCGTGGCCGCGCGCGACGAGCGTGCAGAAGTGCGTGCGCACCCTCGACATCGAGGAGGTCGGCAAGACCACGCGGCACGGCACGTTCTTCCAGATGAACGGCAACTTCTCCTTCGGCGACTACTTCAAGGAGGGGGCGATCACCCACGCGTGGGAGCTGATCACCACTCCGCAGGACCAGGGCGGCTACGGCTTCCCCGAGGACAAGATCTGGGTCACGGTCTACGAGACCGACGACGAGGCGGCCGAACTCTGGAAGAAGATCGCCGGCCTGCCGGACGAGCGCATCCAGCGCCGCGGCATGAAGGACAACTACTGGTCGACCGGCGCGCGCGGCCCCGCGGGCCCGTGCTCGGAGATCTACGTCGACCGCGGACCGGAGTACGGCGCCGAGGGCGGCCCGGTCGTCGACGAGGACCGGTACATCGAGATCTGGAACCTCGTCTTCATGCAGTACGAGCGCGGCGACGGGGGCGGCAAGGAGAACTTCCCGATCCTCGGCGAGCTCAAGCAGAAGAACATCGACACCGGCATGGGCCTGGAGCGCGTCGCGTTCCTGCTGCAGGGCGTCGACAACATGTACGAGATCGACGAGGTCTTCCCGGTCATCGAGGCCGCGCAGCAGCTGTCCGGCCGCCGCTACGGCGCGGACCACGAGGACGACGTCCGGATGCGCGTCGTCGCCGACCACGTGCGCTCGGGCCTCATGCTCATGGGCGACGGCGTCGTGCCGTCGAACGAGGGCCGCGGCTACGTGCTGCGCCGCCTGCTGCGTCGCGCGGTCCGCGCGATGCGCCTCCTCGGCGTCGAGACGCCCGCGCTGCCGACGCTGCTGCCGGTGTCCCGCGACGCGATGTCGCCGTCGTACCCCGAGCTGGCGCGCGACTTCGACCGGATCGCCAAGGTCGCGTACGCGGAGGAGGAGGCGTTCCTGCGCACCCTCACCGCGGGCACCTCGATCCTCGACCTCGCCGTCTCCGAGGCGAAGTCCACCGGCACCGGGACGCCGAGCGCGGCCCCGCTGCTGTCGGGCGAGAAGGCGTTCCAGCTGCACGACACCTACGGCTTCCCGATCGACCTCACGCTCGAGATGGCGGCCGAGCAGGGCGTCTCCGTCGACGAGAAGGCGTTCCGGACGCTCATGCAGGCGCAGCGCGACCGCGCCCGGGCGGACGCCCTGGCCAAGCGCGCGGGCCGCACGGACACCGCGGCGTACCAGGACCTGCACGCGACGCTGAGCGGGTCCGGGGCGAAGCCGGTCGAGTTCGTCGGCTACGACCGCAGCACCTCCCGCTCGCGCGTCGTCGGCCTGCTGGTCGACGGGCAGCCGTCGCCCGCGGCCACCGCGCCGGCCGAGGTCGAGGTCGTCCTCGACGTGACGCCGTTCTACGCCGAGATGGGCGGCCAGCTGGCCGACCACGGCACGATCGTGCTCGACGGCGGCGCGACCATCGAGGTCGACGACGTCCAGGCCCCGGTCAAGGGCCTGCCGGTCCACCGCGGCCGCCTGGTCGAGGGCACCGTCACGCTGGACGAGCCGGGCGTCGCCTCGATCGACACCGCCCGCCGCATCGCCATCAGCCGCGCGCACACCGCGACGCACATGGTGCACAAGGCCATCCAGGAGTCCCTCGGCCCGTCGGCCACGCAGGCGGGCTCCGAGAACGCGCCCAGCCGCGTGCGGTTCGACTTCCGCGCCGGCCAGGCCGTGCCGCAGGGCGTGCTGTCCGAGGTCGAGGAGCGGGTCAACACCCGGCTCCAGGAGAACCTCGAGGTCACCGACGCGGTCATGCCGATCGCCGAGGCGCGCGCGCTCGGCGCGATGGCGCTGTTCGGCGAGAAGTACGGCGACCAGGTGCGCGTCGTGTCGATCGGCGGCGACTGGTCCCGCGAGCTCTGCGGCGGCACGCACGTGCGGCAGTCGGGCGAGCTCGGCCTGGTCACCCTGCTCGGCGAGGCCTCGATCGGCTCCGGCGTCCGCCGGGTCGACGCGCTCGTCGGCGACGGGGCGTACGGCTTCCACGCCAAGGAGCGCGCGCTCGTCGGCCAGATCTCCGGGCTGCTCGGGGCGCGCCCCGACGAGCTCGCCGACCGGGTGTCCTCGCTGATGACCCGGCTCAAGGAGTCCGAGAAGGAGCTTGCGGGGCTGCGCGCGGCGCAGGTGCTCGCGGTCGCCGGCTCGCTGGCGTCCTCGGCAGCGGAGATCGCCGGCACCCGCGTGGTCACCCACGACGCGGGCGAGGTCGCCGCGGACGACCTGCGCACGCTGGTGCTCGACGTCCGCTCCCGCCTCGGCGAGTCCGCGCCGGCCGTCGTCGCGGTCGGCGGCGTGGCCAAGGGCCGACCGGTGGTCGTCGTCGCGACGAACGCCGCGGCGCGGGAGAAGGGCATCCGCGCGGGCGCCCTGGTCAAGACCGCGTCCGGGCTGCTCGGCGGCGGTGGCGGCGGCAAGGACGACCTGGCGCAGGGCGGTGGAGCCGACGCCGCCCGGCTGCCCGAGGCGCTGGCAGGCATCCGCGAGGCGATCGGGGCGGGGGCCTGAGCCCGGTGGCCGGCACCCCGGACGCGGCCGACGCGCCCGGCGCGGCGGACCCCGACGCCGTCGTGCGCGGGGCCCGGCTCGCCGTGGACGTCGGCTCCGTCCGGGTCGGCCTCGCGGCCAGCGACCCGGACGGCCTCGTGGCCACGCCGGTCGACACGCTGCCCCGCGACACCCGCACTCCGGCCCCGGGCGCGCTGCCGTCGGACGTCGCCACGATCGTCGCCGAGGTGGCCGAGCGGTTCGCCGCGGCGGTGTACGTGGGCCTCCCGAAGCACCTCTCCGGGACCGAGGGCTCGGCAGCACAGGCCGCACGCGCGTACGCTGGTGCGCTGGCGCAGGCCGTCGCACCGGTTCCGGTGCGGTTGGTCGACGAGCGGATGAGCACGGTGTCCGCCCATCAGGCGCTGCACGCGTCCGGCCGGTCCGGGCGTCGTCACCGGGCGGTCGTCGACCAGGCGGCCGCGGTGGTGATCCTGCAGACCGCGCTCGACGCGGAGCGCTCCTCGGGCCGCCGGCCCGGTGAGCGGGTCACGGCGACCCGCCCGGAGCCTCCCGCCGAGGAGCGCCCGGGGGGTCGGCAGGACGCTGGACGAGCAGGACACACCGAAGGGACGACCGAGTGAGCGACCTGTTCCTCGGTGCTCCGCAGCAGGAGCACCACGAGGCACCCCCGCCCTCGCGCCGCTCGCGCCGCGACTCGCAGGAGCAGCGCGCGAAGCAGAAGAAGCACCGGCGGCGCCGCAGCGTCGTCGTGCTCCTGCTCGCGCTGGTCCTCGTCGGCGGCGCCGGCTTCGTCGTGTGGAGCGTGTTCGGCGACCTGTTCTCCGGCGGCGGCAGCGCCGACGAGACCGTCCAGGACTACCCGGGCCCGGGAAGCGGCGAGGTCCAGGTGACCGTCGCGTCCGGCGACAGCGGCGGCGCCATCGGGCAGACGCTGGTCGACGCCGGCGTCGTCGCGACCGTGAACGCGTTCACCAGCGCGTACGCCGCGAACCCCGCCGCCACCGGCATCCAGCCCGGCACCTACGGCCTGCAGCTCGAGATGAAGGCCAGCGACGCCGTCGCCGCCCTCCTCGACCCCGCCAACCGCGTGTCGAACCGGGTGACGATCCCCGAGGGCTACACGGCGAAGCAGATCTACCAGCGCGTCTACGAGGTCACCGGTATCACCGTCGAGGACCTCGAGGCCGCCGCGGCCGACCCCGCCGAGATCGGGCTGCCCGCCGAGGCCGGCGGCAACGTCGAGGGCTGGCTGTTCCCCGCCACGTATGAGGTCGAGCCGGGCTCGTCCGCGGCCAGCGTGCTGACACAGATGGTCGGGCGCACCACCGCGCTGCTGACGTCCAAGGGCGTCGCCCAGGACCAGTGGGAGACCGTCCTCAACAAGGCGTCGATCGTCGAGCGCGAGGGCAAGCTCGACGAGGACCGGGCGAAGATGGCGCGCGCCATCCAGAACCGGCTCGACATCGAGATGCCGCTGCAGATCGACGCGATCAACGCGTACGGCCTGGGGATCTCGGGCACCGAGCTGACCTACGCGGACACCAGCCAGGCCCAGCCGCCGTACAACCCGTACAACTCGTACAAGGTCCCCGGCCTGCCGCCGACCCCGATCGCCAACCCGGGCGAGGTGTCGATCGACGCCGTGCTCAACCCCGCGGACGGGCCGTGGCTGTTCTGGGTGACGGTCAACCTCGACACCGGTGAGACCAAGTTCGCCGAGACCTACGACGAGCACAAGGTGAACGAGGCCGAGCTGCGGGAGTGGCAGGCGGCGAACCAGTGACCGGTGCCGCGCGCCGCGCCGCGGTGCTCGGCCACCCGATCGCGCACTCGCTGTCCCCGGTCCTGCACCGGGCCGCGTACCGGGCCCTCGGGCTCGACGGCTGGGCGTACGACCCGGTCGACGTCACCGAGGAGCAGCTGTCGGCGTTCGTCGGCGATCTCGACGCCGGCTGGGCCGGGCTCAGCCTGACCATGCCGCTCAAGCAGACCGTGCTGCCGCTGCTCGACCACGTCGAGCCGCTGGCAGCCGTCGTCGGGGCGGTGAACACCGTGCTGGTGCAGGCGGGCGGGTCGGGGCGGCCGGTGCTCACCGGGGCGAACACGGACGTGCACGGGATCGTCGCGGCGCTGTCCGAGGGGTTGGCGGCGGCCGCGGAGCGCGGTGCCGGTGCCCCCGGCGCTGCGCCGCAGGGCGCGAGCGCGTCGACCGCGGCCGTGGACCCCGCGTCGGGGCACGAGCGCCCGGTCCGCACCGCTGTCGTCCTCGGCGCGGGCGCGACCGCCGCGTCCGCCCTCGCCGCGCTCGCCGAGCTCGGCTGCACGACGCCGGTCGTGCTCGCGCGGTCGCTGGGCCGCACGGGCGCGCTCGCCCGCGCCGCGCACCGCATGGGCGTCGAGCCGGCGTTCCGGACGCTCGACGGCGCGCCCGCCGCGCTGGCCGGCGCCGACCTCGTCGTCTCGACCCTGCCGCCGCACGCCGCCGACGACCTGGCGGCCGAGCTCGCCGCTGCGGGCCCCGCGCCCGGGCTCCGACCGAGGGCGGTGCTGCTCGACGTCGCCTACGACCCGCGCCCTACCGCCCTGCACTCCGCCTGGCTCGGCGCCGGCGGGGTCGCAGTGCCCGGAGAGCGGATGCTGCTGCACCAGGCGGTCGAGCAGGTACGCCTCATGACCGGCCGGCCCGGCCCGCTCGCCGCGATGGACGCAGCGCTCAATCGTGCGCTGGGCCTCGTCGAGAGCTAGGACCCAGCGAGCTGCTGGGAAGCGAGTTCGAGCCGCTGGGCGTTGACCTCGCGGTAAGCCTCCAGCTCGCTCGCGTGCTCGGCGACCAGGCGAGACTCCTGCCGATACAGCGCGGTGATGTAGATGGACACCAGTTGTGCATCTGCTTTGCAGTTCACGTCGGAGATGGCCTGTCGTCGGCTCTCCGGGGTGGGTGCGGTTATCAGCTCGGGCAGCGTCGGCGTCTCCAGGTCGTACCCGTACTCGAGCATGCACGTCCGCCACCCCTGGAGCGCGCGCTCGACCGCAGGGTCGGCGCGCGCCGATGTGGTCGCCTCCAAGTACAGCCGCGCATTCACTTCGAGGTCGGCCGTCGGGTCATCCGCGGCGATCGCGTCGAGCGCGGTATCGGTGCACCCGCCCGGTGCCGACAGCGCCTGGGTCAGCTCGTCCGACGACGCGTCCGCTATAGCGGGCTCGGCGGCCGCGCGGCGGAGTGCGTCGAGTTCGTCCACGTCGGGAGACTGGTAGCCAACGGCCTGGGCGCGCTCGATGTCGACGAGGCCCAGGAAGTCGTACCAGTGATAGGCGTTGGACCACACGTCGGGCGGCTGCGCCTCGTACGTGATTCCTCGGTCCTGGAGGCAGCGCGTGAGAACCTCGTTGTAGGCGTCTCGCACGATGCGCTTGTCTTCCGGTGACCATTCGTAGGCGTCGAGCGGCGCGGGCCCGTACCTCTCGAGAAGCGCGGAGTCGGTCGTCGCCAGCGCACGGGGTTCGACGACGTGCGGCCGCCGCTGGCTGCGCACGACGATGACGACCGTGACGATCAGCGCGCAGGCCAGGAATGCGGCCACGAGGCGTCGCGTTCGGGTTCTGGTCGTGGTCAACGGTGCTGTCCTCTGCTGCGTTGCGCGGCGGCCTCGCCGTGCGAGGCCGCCGCGCCGCCGATGGGTCGGTCAGTGGAAGAGCATGAAGGCGCTGAAGCCGGTCACGCCCGTCGAGACGTTGGTGTGGTAGAGCCACTGATTGGATGTCCCGGACTGCCCGTCGAGAGACCAGCTGTAGGTCCCCCCGGCCGAGACCGGCTGCGGGGCGGTGATCTGGATGACCTGCCCGGGGTAGCCGCGACCCAGGATCGTCGCGGAAGTGCTCTTCGCATTGCGGATGGCGACGCCGCCGACCCCGTACGAGAGCGCGGACGCCGGGATCGCCAGTCCGATCGCGGCGGCCAGGGTCACGGCGACGGTCGCCAGGGCTCGCTTGTGCAGCTTCATCAGTTCCCCTTCGTTGTGGTGCTTGCGCGGACATCTGCGACGCTAGCGGCAGTCAGAGGTGCCATTTCGCCGAGTCAGATGTGACATAACACCAGGTGTGATTCATCCTTCCGGCGGTGTGAAACTTTCCGCAGGGACTTCCGTCACCCCGAAGCGCTCCGCACTGGGCCAGCGACCTGGCCGCGTCCTTCTTGCGAGTCGCTTCGATCGCGGCCACCTGACGCGCTGATTGACCCACCCCGCGACCGCCACCGCGGTGGCTCGGACGCTTCCGGGTCCTCATCTCCCCGCACCCGCGTGCCGATGGGTCCTACGGGGCCGGTGCACCTGCCTGCCCCGGACGAAAGGGCAACGGGGTGAAGCAGCTCGGCGAGATCCTGCTGGACGAGGGCCTGGTCAGCGAGGCGCAGCTTATGGCCGCGCTGGACGAGCAGATGGCCCGGGGGCAGTCCCTCGGCCGCACGCTGGTGGAGATCGGGGTCCTCACCGAGGGGCAGCTCGTGGCCGCGCTGGCGCGGCAGGTCGGGATGGCGTTCGTCGACCTCGACGAGTACCAGGTGGACCGGTCCGCGGTCTCGATGGTGCCCGCCGCGCTGTGCCGCCGGTACACCGTGCTGCCCGTGGGGTTCCAGGACGGCGCGCTCGTCCTCGCCACGGCCGACCCCGGCAACGTGGTCGCCGTCGACGACGTGCGCACCGTGTCCGGCATGGCGGTCCTGCCGATCGTCGCGACCTACGAGAACCTCAGCCGCGCGATCGAGCGGTTCTGCCGCGCCGACGGCGAGATGGAGGACCTGTCCTCCGCGTTCGAGGAGGAGCAGCAGTCCCAGCAGGCGCAGGTCGACCTGTCGAGCATCGGGAACGCCGTCGAGGACGACGCCCCGATCGTCCGGTACGTGAACCTGCTGGTGACCCAGGCGATCTCCGACCGGGCCTCTGACATCCACATCGAGCCCACCGAGCACGACCTGCGCGTGCGGTACCGCATCGACGGCGTGCTGCACGAGATGCAGCGCTCGCCCAAGCAGATCCAGGGCGGCGTCATCTCGCGCGTCAAGATCATGTCGGACATCGACATCGCGGAGCGCCGCAAGCCCCAGGACGGCCGCATGTCCGTCACCCACAACGGCCGCAAGATCGACCTTCGTGTCGCCACCCTGCCGACGGTGTGGGGCGAGAAGATCGTCATGCGAATCCTGGACAACTCGACCGCCTCGCTCGACCTGCGCGACCTCGCGTTCCTCGAGCACAACTACGAGTCGTACAAGGACGCGTACACCAAGCCGTACGGGATGATCCTGGTCACCGGGCCCACGGGTTCCGGCAAGTCGACCACCCTGTACGCGACGCTGAACGCGGTCTCCAAGCCGGAGATCAACGTCATCACGGTCGAGGACCCGGTCGAGTACCGCCTCGCCGGCATCAACCAGGTCCAGGTGAACCCGAAAGCCGGCCTGACGTTCGCGGGCGCGCTGCGCTCCATCCTGCGGTCCGACCCCGACGTCGTCCTGCTCGGTGAGATCCGCGACCACGAGACCGCGCAGATCGCCATCGAGGCGGCGCTCACCGGCCACCTCGTGCTCTCGACCCTGCACACCAACGACGCCCCGTCCGCGATCACCCGGCTCACCGAGATGGGCATCGAGCCGTTCCTCGTCGGCTCCGCGCTCGACGCGGTGGTCGCCCAGCGGCTCGCCCGGCGGCTGTGCGCCAAGTGCTGCGAGCCGTACGTCCCGACCGAGACCGAGCTCATCGGCGCGCGGTTCCCGTGGGTGCCGGGGGAGCCGCTGCCCGAGCTGTTCCGGCCCGTCGGCTGCGTCGCGTGCTCGCGCACCGGGTACCGCGGGCGCGTCGCGCTGCACGAGGTCATGCGGGTGACCGAGGACATCGAACGTTTGGCCGTGGCGCGGGCGTCGGCCGCCGAGATCGGCGCCACCGCGCGGCAGCAGGGCATGATCACGCTCCGCGACGACGGCTGGCAGAAGGTCGCGCTGGGGCAGACGTCGGTCGAGGAGATCCTGCGCGTCGTCGCGTGAGGCGCTGACGGGCTCCGGGCCCGGCCGGGAGGTCGTGCGCAGGGGGAGCCCTGGCCTCTGCTGGCGCGCCTCTCCGGGCCCGCGCGGTGCGCCGAGGGGGTAGCCGACGCGTCGAGCGAGCAGTCGAGGACTACTCGCTCGACGCGTCGGCTACTCGGTCGTGCTCCCGCCCGGGCGGTCGCCGGGCGCGCCGGCCGGGTGGTCCGTGCGGGCGGGGGAGTGGAAGCGCGCCGGAACCCTCAAGAGGGCGGGGCACTGCGCCGATCAGGGGATGCGTAGCACGGCCCGGTGTGCCGCCGGGTGGGCGAGGAAGGGGAACGACGGTGAGCGAGTCCTACACGGGCGACCCGGCGGAGACGCGGGCCCTCCCGCCGTACCTGCCGCCGACGGGGCAGGCCGCGGCCGGCCAGGCGCCGGCTGCCCAGGCCCCCGCGGGTGCACCCGGCGGCGTGCCGTCGGTGCTGCCCCCGCAGGGCGTCCCGGCCGGCTACGGGTCCACGCTGCCCACCGCCGGGTACGGCGGCCCCGTGCCCGCCCCGCTGACCCCGCCGGCGGGCGCGCCCGGTGGCGCCGCGCCGACCCGGGCGTCGCTGCGTCAGGCGCAGCAGGCCGAGCCGGCGTTCGCCGGGGCGCCCGCCGCGCAGGGCCAGCCCGCCCAGACCCAGGCCGCCGGCTACCCGCCGCCGCCCCCGGGGTACGCCGCTCCGCAGGCGCCCACTCAGACCCTCCCGGCGGCCCCGCCGGCCGCGGCGCCGGCGCCGTCCCTCGCGCAGCAGCCGCCGCAGCCCCCGGCGCCCCAGACCTCCGCACGCCCGCACCAGCGCGCCGGCATGGGCCAGGCCGCCACCGAGGGCGACCTCCGGCTGGACGACGTGCTCGCCCGCATGGTCGAGCTCGGCGCGTCCGACCTGCACCTCACCAGCGGCGCCCCGCCCGTGATCCGCTCGTCGGGCTCCCTCGTGCCGCTCGACGGCTTCCCGGTGCTCGCCGCCGAGCCGCTGCGCCGGGTGTTGTTCTCGATCCTCACCCAGAAGCAGCGCGAGCAGTTCGAGTCCGAGCTCGAGCTGGACTTCGCGTACGCCCTGCGCGGCCACGCCCGGTTCCGCGTCAACCTGTACCAGCAGCGCGAGTCGATCGGCGCGGCCTTCCGCGTGATCCCCTACGAGATCAAGCCGCTGGAGGAGCTCGGCGTCCCGCCGGTCGTCGGCTCGTTCGCCGGCCTCCCGCGCGGCCTGGTCCTGGTGACCGGCCCGACCGGCTCGGGCAAGTCGACCACCCTCGCCTCGATCATCGACATGGCCAACCGCACCCGCGCGGACCACATCATGACCGTCGAGGACCCGATCGAGTTCCTGCACCGGCACAAGAAGTCGATCATCAACCAGCGCGAGGTCGGCGCGGACACGCACTCGTTCGCGAACGCGCTGAAGCACGTGCTGCGGCAGGACCCGGACATCATCCTCGTCGGCGAGCTCCGCGACCTCGAGACCATGTCCGTCGCGCTCACCGCGGCCGAGACCGGCCACCTCGTGTTCGCCACCCTGCACACCCAGGACGCCGCGCAGACGATCGACCGCATCATCGACGTCTTCCCGTCCTACCAGCAGGAGCAGGTGCGCACGCAGCTCGCGTCCGCGCTCCAGGGCGTCGTCTGCCAGACCCTCTGCAAGCGGTCGCACGGCACCGGCCGGATCGTCGCCACCGAGGTCATGATCGCGACGCCGGCCATCCGGAACCTGATCCGCGAGGGCAAGACCCACCAGATCTACTCCGCCATGCAGGCGGGCGCCCAGCAGGGCATGCACACCCTCGACCAGCACCTCGCCGACCTCGTGCGCGCGCACAAGATCACCTACGAGGTCGGCCTCGAGAAGTGCCACAACACCGAGGACTACAACCGGCTCACCGGCCGGTCGACGTCCATCAACCAGGGCGCCGCGTCCCTGCAGTCCGCCACGCCGGGCACGCAGGGCTACGGGCAGATGGGACAGCGCTGATGGCCACGATGGAGCTGCGGACGTTCGAGTACCAGGCGCTCGACTCCGGCGGCAAGATCCACAAGGGCCGGATCGAGGCGCCGCACCAGGGGGCGGTCGCCGGCCGGCTCAAGACGATGGGGATCGCGCCGGTCGCGATCAACGAGGTGTCGACGTCCGGTCTCAACAAGGAGATCCGGATCGGCGGCGGCTCCGGGGTGAAGACCAAGGACCTCGCGGTCATGGCGCGGCAGCTCGCCACCATGGTCGCCGCGGGCCTCAGCATCCTGCGCGCGCTGTCCATCCTCGCGGACCAGACCGAGAACAAGGCGCTCGCCAAGGTGCTCGGTCAGGTGCGGGGTGACGTCGAGACCGGGCAGTCGCTGTCGTCCGCCATGGAGCGACACAAGGACGTGTTCCCGCCGCTGATGCTCAACATGGTCCGCGCGGGCGAGGTCGGTGGTTTCCTCGAGGAAGTGCTGCTGTCGATCGCGAACAACTTTGAGGCCGAGGTCAAGCTGCGCGGCAAGGTGAAGTCCGCGATGACCTACCCCGTCGTCGTGTTCTGCATCGCGATCCTGGCCGTGATCGGCATGCTCATGTTCATCGTGCCCGTGTTCAGCAACATGTTCGAGGAGCTCGGGGCGGAGCTGCCTGCCCCGACCAAGGTGCTGGTGTGGCTCTCCGAGTTCCTCAAGTGGACCGCGCTCCCGCTCGCTGTCGCGGGTGGAGTGTTCGCCTTCTGGTGGAGCAAGCACAAGAACGATCTCGCGGTGCGCGAGAAGTTCGACCCTTTCAAGCTCAAGATCCCGGTTTTCGGATCGTTGTTCAAGAAGGTCGCCATCGCGCGGTTCACCCGCAACTTCGGGACGATGATCCGGTCGGGTGTCCCGCTGCTCCAGGCGCTGGACATCGTGGGTGACACGAGCGGGAACATCGTCATCAGCCACGCGGTCAAGGACGTCCGTGACTCCGTCCGCACGGGGCAGTCCCTCACCGGGCCGCTGGCGCAGCACAAGGTGTTCCCCCCGATGGTGGTGCAGATGATGGCGGTCGGCGAGGACACCGGTGCCCTCGACACCATGCTCGACAAGGTCGCCGACTTCTACGACCAGGAGGTCGAGGCGACCACCGAGCAGCTCACGTCGCTGATCGAGCCGATCATGATCGTCGTCATCGGCGCGATCATCGGCGGCATGATCGTCGCGCTCTACATGCCGATCTTCAGCATCTACGGCGCCATCCAGTGAGCTAGAGGCGCGATGTCACACGCAAGGGCCGGGCTCCCGTTCGGGAGCCCGGCCCTTGCGTGTGGTGCACCTGCGGCACGGCGGGTGCTGTTCGTCAGCACACGAACGGGTGGCGCGTCCGGTTTGTCGTACGGCGCTCGGGTGAATCGCTCAGGACGGCTCAAGGCCCGCGGGGTGCCCACCGATGAAGCCTGTGCAGTGACATCCGCCGGGTTTCTCACCCGGCACTGGAATTGAAGCTGAACTTTCCTGATCCGCACAGTCGAAGGGGAGCCTGACGTGCTCGCTCGAATTCGTAAGTCCATGGACGAGAAGGACAAGGGTTTCACCCTCGTCGAGCTCCTCGTCGTCATGATCATCATCGGCATCCTCGCTGCGATCGCCATCCCGGTGTTCATGAACCAGCGCAAGAAGGCCGTGGACACCGCGGCGCGCTCGGACGTCTCCACCATCGGCAAGGAGATCGCGACCTACTACGTGGACGCGACCACCCCGCTGACCGAGGTCACGGTGAACGGCACGACGAAGAACTACGTCGTCGCGGGCAACGACATCGGCCGCGTGTCCAACGGCGTCGGCTCGCCGTCCCTCACGCCGGGGAGCACCACGGACGTCAACACCGCGGCGCAGAACTGGTGCGTCCAGGTCACGGTGACTGGTGGGACCAAGACCAACGTCTCGTACTCGGCCAAGAACGGCCTGCAGGACACGGCCTGCAGCTGATGCCATGACGGGGCGGGCCCCGGGGGACATCCCCGGGGCCCGCCCTCGTCGATGCAGGGCCCTGGACGGACGAGCAGCAGGAGAGGAGCGGATGGTGGTGGAGCGACCTCGCCCCACGCGTGACAGCGGTGCCAGCCTCATCGAGGTCGTGATCGCGTGCGTCCTGCTCGGCATCCTGTCCGCGGCCGTGCTGTCGATCGTGCTGCAGACCCAGGCCGCGGGCGTGAACAACCGCAACCGCGTCGCCGCCTCGAACCTCGCCTCGCGCGAGGTGGACCTGGTCCGCGCGGAGTTCCGCGCGTCCAAGGAGGCCCCGCTCGCCATCGCCTCGGCGGGCCTCAAGACCAACTCGCACCCGCTCGACGGGGGAACGGCGGGCCAGCCGCTCGTGGTTGACGGCACGCCGTACACCGTCACGATGTCGGCGCAGTGGAACATCACGGGGAACGGTCAGTCTGCCTGCGAGGGCGGGGCGCTCGTCATCTACCCGACGCTCGGCATCACCGTGACGGTGACCTGGCCGGACATGGGCAACGTCGAGCCGATCGTGTCGACGGCGGCGCTGGCGCCCCCGAAGGGCAGCGGCATCCCGTCCACCGACTCGTTCGTCGCCGTCAAGGTCACGGACTCGACCGGTGCGCCGAACGCGGGCCGGGCCGTCGCCGTGTCCGGGGGCGGTTCGACCAGGACCGGGGCGACGGACACGCAGGGCTGCGCCGTCGTCCAGGTGAGCCCCGCGGCCGGCCTCGGCACCGACTACACCGCGCAGGTCACCGACCCCGGGTACGTCGACATCTCGAGCACAGCCAACACCTCCAAGGCCGTCGGCAAGGTGAGCCGAGGCCAGCTCAACAACAACGTGCAGTTCCAGATCGACAAGGCCGCGACCGCGTCGATCCGGCTGGTCGACGAGTCGGGGAACCTGCTGGACGCCTCGGCTGCGACCGGCGTCCCGATCACGTTGGCGGCCTCCGAGTCGTCCGGGAGCACGAACACACGTGCGGTGACCACGACCGGTCAGGTCACCACCGTGACGGGCCTGTGGCCGACCACGTACGGCGCGTACCACGGCACCACCCCGCCGGCGACGGGTCTCGCGACCGCGAAGGTCGCGCCGGGTGGCACCGTCACCCTCGACGTCGTGTTCGCGGCCGCGCGGCTGCGGCTGACGGGGCTGCCGGACGGTTCGACGACCGTCTACGCCGCACCGGCCGGGACCACCACCTGCACCGGCGCGGGGGTCCGGCAGGTCGACCCGAACGCGGTCTCGCTGCTGCCAGGCACCTGGAGCTTCTTCGCCAGCGGACCGGCGTTCGACTGCTCGCCGGGCGACTCGGGTGTCACGCTGACCGGCGGGGACAACGGGGAGCGGCCGTGGGGGATCACCACCCTGAGCGTGACCAACGCGCCCGAGGGGACGCTGTGGGCCGTCAACCGCGGGCGCCTCGGTACCACCGTGACGTCCTGCCCCGGCCCTGGCGCGGCCTCGATCGCGATGAACGTCGACGGCGCGCGTACCGCTCCCCTCGTGATCCCGGCCGGGGACTGGTACGTCTACGTCACCGACGGCGCCGCCGCGGGTGCGTGCCGCAGCGTGCCCGACGGACAGTACTCCCGGGTTCTGACCTATGACGTGGAGAACACGATCGCGTGGATCGGGTCCCCGTCCAAGGTCACCGTGAACGGCGCGAGCACCACCGCCTCGCGGTACGTGTACGCGTGGACCTCGGGGAACACGATGACCTGCCGCACCTCCGGAGGAGCTGCCGGCTCGACGGCGCTCACGCTCTCCGGCGGGAGCTGGGTGGCGAACTCGTTGGCGCCCGGCACCTGGTACTTCTTCCAGAAGAACGCGACGGGCAGCGGCTGCACGTACGGCGGGTACGTCGTGGTGAGCGGGAGCGGTCAGGCCTACACGCTCCCGTTCAGCACCAGTAAGCCGGGAGTCGGACAGTGAGGCGGGGAGACGTGCGGGCGGTTCTGCGCCGGGACAGCGGGACCACGCTCACCGAGATGTTGGTCGTCATGCTGATCTTCGGGATCGTGGTGGCGGCGACAGCGTCGGTGACGATCTCCATGACGCGGACGAACGGCCAGAACATCGCCCGTCAGGACCTCGTGGACCAGGCGCGCACCGCGGTGGAACGCATGTCGAAGACCGCGCGCACGGCGATCAAGCCGAGCCAGCTGTTCACGCAGGGCTGCAACACGGCGTGCGCGGACGCGGACGCCTTCCTCCAGGGCACCGCGACCTCGATGCAGTTCTACGCCAACCTGGACAACGCCGGGAACGTGGTGGGGCCGAGCCGGATCACCTACACGATCGAGGCGTCCGGTGCCGGTACAGGCGTGCTCGTGGAGAAGGTGCAGCGGCCGGACCCGGGCGGGACGAGCGGGTACACCTACTGCAACCCGGACGCGGCGGGCGCCACGGCCCTGTGCAAGTCCCGCCAGACCGTCCGACGGCTGGTGGCCGGCGTCGACACGAGCGGGCCCGCGGTGTTCCAGTACTTCAAGGGCGACGGCGCGAAGCTCACCCCGTCGGCCTCGGGCTTGTCACCCACCGACCTCGAGAAGGTGCTCGGCATCGAGATCACGCTCACGGTGCGGAGCGCGAGCACGACGGCGCCTCAGCCGGTGACGTACATCCAGCACGTGACCCTGCCGAACGCGCAGGCGGTCATGCAGACGGGGAAGGACACCTGATGCGGGGATCTGCTCGGATGCCCAGGGGCGTGCTCCGCCGGCTCGGCGGGCGCGACCGGGAGGAGGGTGCCGCCCTGGTGGTGGTCGTGGGGTCGATGCTCATCCTGGCGATGCTCGCCATGACCGGGCTCGCCTACTCGCTCAACAGCCAGCGGTTCGCGCGTTACGACCAGGACTACTCCGCGGCGATGGTCGCCGCGCAGTCGGGCATCGAGGACTTCATCAGCCGGATGGACCGGGAGCCGACCTACGGCGTGACGCCGGACTGCTCCAACGCGGCCTGGCGCGGACCGTCGACCACCGCGAACTCCTGCGGCTGGACCGCCACCACGCCGGTCGGCTGGGCCCCGGTGACCGCAGGTGCGACATCCACCAAGGACGCCTTCTACCACTACGCGGTGAACGCCACCGACAAGCTGACCCAGGGCACGGTCCTCCTCACGGTGACCGGCAGGGTCAACGGCGTGTACCGGACGGTCCAGGCGACCGTCGGCAAGGGTGGGTCCACCGATTACGTCTACTACACCGACTTCGAGTCCGCGGACCCTTCGAACGTGCAGGCCTACGGGGCGGGCGGCACCGCGACGACGGCCTGCGGCGCGGGCGGCTACGCGAACGCCAAGTACTGGTACAACGGCCGCAAGTCCGCGAACTGCCAGGAAATCACGTTCATCACGGGAGACACGCTCGACGGAGCGGTGTTCAGCAACGACACCGTGCTGTCGGCCGGCGCTACGTTCAAGCAGACCTTCGAGACCGCGCACCCGCTGTGTGCGTCCGCGGGGAGCACGGCCGCGTCCTGGAACACCAGCTGCCTCCGGCAGGACGGCCAGAACAGCAAGGCGAACTTCAGCTACAAGCCGCAGTACGCGCAGCCCAAGTACCTGGACGACAACTCGGCCGCGTTCGCGACGAACCCGGGCTGCCACTACTTCGGGTCGACGCGTGTGATCTTCAGCGCCGACGGCAAGATGACCGTCTGGAACAAGAAGTCGGTCAACGGAGGCAAGGCTCCGGTGGCGATCGCGGCCCCCGGTGGCAGCACACCGAGCTGCGGCACTCTCGACGCCCTTGATTCGACGAACGGCGCCACGGTGCCGGTCCCAGACGAGATGGTGATCTACGCCGCCAACTCGGGGACCGCGAACCGGCAGTGCTACGCGGAGGAGATCGGTGGCAAGTCGGGCGCCACGCTCCCGGTCGGCACCTACGCCGAGACGCACACCTCGGCGCCCACGGCGAGCGGGCAGTCCTACACGTACGACACCAACATGAAGGAGACGACCAAGTTCTGCGGGCAGGGCAACCTGTACGCCGAGGGCGTCCTCAACGGGCGGGTCACGATCTCCGCCGAGCAGTCGGTCGTCGTCACGGGCGACCTCGTCCTCGCGGGCGGCACCGAGAGCGGCGACGACATGCTCGGTCTCGTCGCGACGAACTCGGTCGAGGTGTTCAACCCGCGGCAGGTCACGGTGTCCGCGCAGCAGAAGGACTGCAAGCAGTACTCCGGTAGCGGGTGGAACAAGACCTGCGTCGCCTACAACTACGCGTGGAGCGGTCCCTCGGCCGAGAGCGAGGTCGCGGCGTGGCCGAAGCGCTACGCCGACCCCGGCGTGGGAGCGAACTACCCGGCCAACGGCATCCAGATCGCGGGATCGATCCAGACGCTGCAGCACTCGTTCCTCGTGCAGAAGTACAACGTCGGCGGGAACGCCGGAACCCTGTTCGTCAAGGGCTCGATCGCGCAGCGCTGGCGCGGGATCGTCGGCCAGGGCAGCGGTGCGAGCATGAACGGCTACACGAAGCTCTACATGTACGACAAGCGGCTGCAGTTCAGTCGTCCCCCGTACTTCCCGACGTGGGCCAACTCGCAGTGGTCGCTCCGGTACAGCGGCGAGATCAACACGCCCGCGTCCGTGCGGGGCTGACGGTGCTCGCTCCCGTCGTCGTCCTGTCGGCCCTCGTCGGCCTCGCCGTCGGCTCCTTCCTCAACGTCGTCGTCTGGCGCGTGCCGCGCGGTGAGTCCGTCGCGCACCCGCCCAGCGCCTGCCCGCGGTGCGGCCACGCGATCCGTGCGCGGGACAACGTCCCGGTGCTCTCCTGGCTGCTGCTCCGCGGGCGGTGCCGGGACTGCGGCGAGCCCATCTCGCCGCGGTACCCACTGGTGGAGGCGGCGACGGGGCTCGCGTTCGCGCTCGTCGCGTGGCTCTGCTGGGCGCGGGACGTGCCGTGGCTGCTGCCCGCGCTCGCGTACTTGGCCGCCGTGTCGATCGCGCTCGCGCTGATCGACCTCGACGTCCACCGGCTGCCGGACGCGATCGTGCTGCCGTCGTACCCGGTGGCCCTGGCTCTGCTCGCGCTGGCGAGCTGGAACCCCGGGAGCGAGGCCGACTGGAGCCCGCTGATCCGCGCGCTGATCGCCGGCGCCGCGTTGTTCGTGTTCTACCTGCTGGCGTTCGTCGTCTACCCGCCCGGCATGGGGTTGGGCGACGTCAAGCTCGCCGGCGTGCTCGGCCTCTACCTGGGCTGGCTCGGGTGGGGCCCCGTGCTGATCGGCTGGTTCGCCACCTTCCTGCTGGCGGGCATCTACGCCATCGGGCTGATCCTGGCCGGCCGCGCGAAGCGGGGCTCCGGCATCCCGCTCGGGCCGTGGATGCTCCTCGGCGCCTGGGTCGGCGTCGCCGCCGGCGAATCGCTCTGGGACGCCTATCTGGGTGTCTTCGCCTGAGACACCCGTACCCGGCCTCAAGAAGCGCCGGGCCCGACCGATGTACCACTCAGCGTGCCCCCGGCACGGACGCACCACCTGACGAGGAGACGGCCACGTGGCAAAGACCCGGGTGATCGGGCTCGACATCGGCACCACCGGTGTCCGGGCGGTCGAGGTCGAGTTCGACAACGGCGGCGCCGCCAAGGGCGCGCCGGGCCGCGTGGTGCGCGCCGGCTTCGTGCCGCTGCCCTGGGGCGCGGTGCACGACGGCGAGGTCGCCGAGCCGGCGACGGTGTCCAGCGCGATCAAGCGGCTCTGGGCGGAGCAGAAGTTCTCCTCCAAGGAGGTCGTGGTCGGCGTCGGCAACCAGCGGGTGCTCGTCCGCGAGCTCGACATGCCGGCGCTCCCGCCGGCCCAGCTGCGTGCCGCGCTGCCGTTCCAGGTCGAGGGCCTGATCCCGGTCGCCGTCGGGGACGCCCTGCTCGACTTCTACCCGGTGAGCACGAGCGCCGGTGCCGACGGGCAGCAGCTCCACGGCCTCCTCGTCGCGGCGACCGCCGAGACCGTGCTGGCGAACACGCGTGCCGTCGAGGCGGCGGGCCTGCGTCCGACGATGGTCGACCTGAACGCGTTCGCGGTCGCACGCGTCCAGACGCGGTCGGGCTTCGGTACCGGCGTGGTCGCGTTCGTCGACATCGGCGCGCGGGTCACGAACGTGTCCATCGTCGTCGACGGCCACCCGCGGTTCGTCCGCATCCTGCCGTCCGGCGGTCACGACATCACCGAGGCGCTGTCCAGCACCCTCGACATCCCGCAGCAGGAGGCCGAGCAGGTCAAGCGGGAGATCGGCATCGGCCTCGCCACCGCGCCCGAGGGCCTGCCGGCCAAGCAGATCATCGCGGAGGTGGCGACCGGCCTGGTCGACGCCGTCCGCAACACCCTCGTGTACTACGCGAGCAGCAACCCCGGAGGAGCCGTGCAGCAGATCGTCCTGTCGGGCGGGGGAGCCTTCCTCCCCGGCCTGGGGCAGTACCTGGCGAGCGCCGCCCGTGTGCAGGTCGTCGTCGGCGAGCCGCTGTCGTCGCTGCCGCTAGCCAAGGGCGTCGACCCGCGCTCACTCGGTGCCGACCCCGCCACGTACGTCGTGCCGCTCGGGCTCGCGATGGGGGTGGCGGCATGAGCGTCGTCAGCCCGGCCCGGCGCGCGGACGCGACGCCGGTGACGACCTGGCCCCAGGTCAATCTGCTCCCGTCGGAGGTGACGGCGGGGCGCCGCCTCCAGTCCATCAAGAAGCTGCTCGTGCTCGCGCTGGCGATCGTCGTGCTGCTGGCCGCGTCCGGGTACGCCGGGTCGCTCTGGCTGGCCCGGGCGGCCGCCGCGCAGCTAGACGAGGCCCAGGCGGAGAACGTCACGCTGCAGGCGGAGAAGGCGACCTACGCCGAGGTGCCGCAGACGCTGTCGGCCATCAGCCAGGCCGAGAGCGCCCGCCAGCAGGCGATGGCACCCGAGATCCTCTGGCCGTCGTTCCTCGAGTCGCTGCGTGCGGTCACGCCGACGGGGGTCTCGTACGACGTTCTCACCGTCAACGTCGGAACCCTCGCGCAGCCGTGGACCGGCAGCGGAGACCCGCTCGCGTCGGCGACGAGCATCGGGCAGGTCGCGTTCACCGCGCGGTCGACGACGATCCCGGACACCGCCGCGTGGATCGACGCCATCAACACCGTGAAGGGCATGGACAACCCCTGGTTCTCCAGCGCGACGCTCACGGAGCGCGACGGCAACGTGTTCTACGAGGTGTCGGCGACCGTCGACCTCCTCCCGTCGGCCCTCGCCGGCCGCTTCGAGCCGGAGGCCCAGCAGTGATGCGACAGGTGAGCGCCAAGGCGTGGGTGGGGGGCACGGTCGTCCTGTCGGTCCTGCTCCTCGTGGCCGCGTGGTTCCTGATGATCGACCCGGTCGTCGCCCGCGCGTCCGAGGACTCCGTGGCGGCGGACTCCCAGCGGCAGCAGAACGACCTCCTCGTGCAGGAGATCGCCAAGCTCAAGGAGCAGGCGACGCACCTGGACGAGTTCAAGGCGGAGCTGGCCGTGCTGCGGGCCGAGATGCCGGTGGACACCGATCCCTCGGGTCTCACGCGCGAGCTCAACGACCTCGCGTCCACGGCCGGCGTCACGATCACCGCGCTCCAGCCGAGCGTGGCCGAGGCATTCGTGCCGGCGGTGGCCGCTGACGCGTCCGCAGCCACCACCGACGCCGGCACTGCGACGGAAGGGACGGAGCCCGAGGCCTCGGCCGACGGCTCCACTGACACGACCGCGGCCGCCCCGGCTGCACAGCTGCCCGCAGCGATCGAGGGGTTCTACCAGATCCCGATCGCGATCACGTCGATCGGGTCGTACGAGGGCTCGGTCGCGTTCCTGCAGTCGCTCCAGGAGGGCGCGAGCCGGCTCTACCTGGTCTCGTCCATCTCGGCGACCACCCAGGAGGACCAGGGCGCGGAGAGCGGCCGTCCGGCGACGGTCAAGGGCGACATCGAGCTCTCCATCACGGGCTACGCGTTCGTGCTGCTCGACCCCGCGCTGGTGGCCCCGGACGACAGCGGCGCCACGCTCCCGGTCCCCGACGGGCAGGTCAACCCCTTCCAGCCCGGCCGCTGACCCCGCCCGCACCGCACCACCCCCGCGCCCCGGCCCACGACGTGGACCGGGGCGCGGTCGTGTCCCGGCGACGTGGGAAGATCCCGTCCATGCTCCGTTGGTTGACGTCCGGTGAGTCGCACGGCCCCGCCCTGGTGGGCGTCCTCGAGGGCCTGCCCGCGGGTGTGCAGGTCGAGTCGGCCCACATCCGCGACGCCCTGGCGCGGCGCCGGCTCGGCTACGGCCGCGGCGCGCGCATGAAGTTCGAGCAGGACGAGGTCCGGATCCTCGGCGGCGTGCGGCTGGGCGAGTCGCAGGGCGGCCCGGTCGCGATCGAGATCGGCAACACCGAGTGGCCGAAGTGGGTGGACGTCATGTCGTCCGACCCGGTGGACGACCCCGAGAAGCTGAACCGCGCGCGCAACGCGCCGCTCACGCGCCCCCGCCCCGGGCACGCCGACCTGGTCGGCATGCGGAAGTACGCGTTCGACGACGCCCGCCCGGTGCTGGAGCGCGCCTCGGCGCGGGAGACCGCCGCCCGCGTGGCGCTCGGCACGGTCGCGGCGCGGTTCCTCGAGCAGGCCGCCGGCATCCGGCTCGTGTCGCACGTGGTCGGCATCGGCCCGGTCGCGACCCCGGACGGCGCCGCCCTGCCGACCCCGGACGACGTGGCGGCGCTGGACGCCGACCCGGTGCGCTGCTTCGACGCGCCGACCTCGGCGGCGATGGTCGCGGAGATCGACGAGTGCCACAAGGACGGCGACACGCTCGGCGGCGTCGTCGAGGTGCTGGTCTACGGCCTGCCGTCCGGGCTCGGCTCGTACGTGCACGCGGACCGGCGGCTGGACGCCCGCCTCGCGGGCGCGCTGATGGGCATCCAGGCGATCAAGGGCGTCGAGGTCGGCGACGGCTTCCGCACCGCGACCCGGCGCGGCTCGCAGGCGCACGACGAGATGGAGCGGGACGCCGACGGCGTCATCCGCCGGCGCAGCAACCGCGCGGGCGGCCTCGAGGGCGGCATGACGAACGGCGAGATCCTGCGCGTGCGCGCGGCGATGAAGCCGATCTCCACCGTGCCGCGCGCGCTGGACACGGTCGACACGTCGAGCGCCGAGCCCGCGAAGGCGCAGCACCAGCGCTCCGACGTGTGCGCGGTGCCGCCGGCGGCGGTCGTGGCGGAGGCGATGGTGGCGCTCGTCGTCGCCGACGCGCTGCTGGAGAAGACCGGCGGCGACTCGGTGGGTGAGGTGCGCCGGAACCTCGACGCGTACGTCACGTCCGTCCCCGACCTGCTGCGATGACCGCCCGCCCGCGGGTCGTCCTGGTCGGCCCGCCCGGGTCGGGCAAGTCGACGGTCGCGCACGCGCTGGCCGGCCGCTGGCAGCTCGCGGAGCGGGACACCGACAGCGACGTCGAGGCGGTCGCCGGCAAGCCGGTGACGGACATCTTCGTCGAGGACGGCGAGCCGCGGTTCCGCGAGCTCGAGCACGAGGCGGTCCGGGTCGCGCTGGGCGAGCACGACGGCGTGCTGGCGCTCGGCGGCGGCGCGGTGCTGCACCCGGCGACCCAGGAGGCGCTGGCGGCCTACCGGGAGGCCGGCGGCGTGGTGGTGTTCCTCGACGTCAGCCTGCGGCACGCGGCGCCGCGCGTCGGGTTCAACCAGTCGCGCCCGCTGCTGCTCGGCAACCCCCGGGCGAAGTGGCAGGCGCTGATGACGGAGCGGCGGCCGGTGTACGAGGCGGTCGCGACCGTGGTCGTGTCCACGGACGGCATCACGCCGGCGGCCGTGGCGGAGCGGATCGAGGCGGCGCTGGCCGACCTGCGGGCGGGCGAGCCCGGGGACGACGGCGCGACGGGCGAGGACGGGAGCGGGGCATGAGCACGCGCACGGTGCAGGTCACGGGCGACCAGCCGTACGAGGTGGTGATCGGGCGCAACCTGCTGGGCGAGCTGCCTCGGCTGCTGGGCGACGGCGTGCGCAAGGTGCTGGTCATCCACCCGACGGCGCTGGCGGCGACCGCCGACGCGGTGCGCGAGGACCTGACGGCGCAGGGCTACGAGGCGCTGCTCGCCGAGGTGCCGGACGCCGAGCCGGCCAAGTCGGCGCAGGTCGCGTCGTTCTGCTGGCAGGTGCTCGGGCAGGCCGACTTCACGCGCAGCGACGCGGTGATCGGTCTGGGCGGCGGGGCGACCACCGACCTGGCGGGCTTCGTCGCGTCGACGTGGCTGCGCGGCGTCAAGGTCGTGCACGTCCCGACGACGCTGCTGGCGATGGTCGACGCGGCCGTCGGCGGCAAGACCGGGATCAACACGGTCGAGGGCAAGAACCTGGTCGGCACGTTCTACCCGCCGGCCGGCGTGCTGTGCGACCTCGCGGCGCTGGCGAGCATGCCGAAGCACGACTACGTCGCCGGGCTGGGCGAGGTGGTGAAGTGCGGCTTCATCGCCGACCCGCGGATCCTCGAGCTCGTCGAGGCGCACGGGCCCGAGATCACCGACCCGGAGCGCGCGGCGTCGTCCGAGGTCCTCGCGGAGCTGGTCGAGCGGTCGGTCGCCGTGAAGGCCCGCGTCGTGGGGGAGGACCTCAAGGAGGCCGGCCTGCGCGAGATCCTCAACTACGGACACACGCTGGGCCACGCGATCGAGCACGTCGAGCGGTACTCCTGGCGGCACGGCGCGGCCGTGTCGGTCGGCATGGTGTACGCCGCCGAGCTGGCGCGGCTCGCGGGCCGGCTGGACGAGGCGGTCGTCGCCCGGCACCGGTCGATCCTCACGGGTCTCGGCCTGCCGACGGCGTACCGCGGGGACCGGTGGGACCAGCTGCACGCCGCCATGCGCCGGGACAAGAAGACCCGCGGCGACCTGCTGCGGTTCGTGGTGCTCGACGACGTGGCGCGGCCGTCCCGGCTGGAGGGGCCCGACCCGTCGCTGCTGGTGGCCGCCTACGCGGAGATCTCCGAGGGCGTCGCCCCCGTGCGGGGCATCTCGCTGGGGTAACTGCTACAACCCCTCAGGCTTGTTGCTTCCAGTACAACCCCCAGAGGTTGTACCGGGCCGTACCAGGTCCTAGCCTGGACCCATGTGGACCCTGACGGTGGACCAGGAGGGCAGCCGACGGGTCGGTGACCGCGTCGAGGCGCTGCTCGCCGGGCTGGCCGATGCCTCGCCGCTCGTCGACGCGGCGCCCGGGGCGGTCGTGCTGCCGTTCGAGCGCACGGTCGGCGACGAGGTCCAGGCGGTCCTCGCCGACGCCGACCTCGTCGTCGCGCTGGCCCTGCACCTGGTGCGCACCGGCGGGTGGAGCGTCGGCATCGGCGCGGGCGTCGTGGACACCCCGCTCCCGACGTCGTCCCGCGCCGGGTCCGGCACCGCGTTCATCCACGCGCGCGAGGCCGTCGAGGCGGCGAAGTCGCGGCTGCGCGCCGTGCCGCTGGCCGTGCGCGGCCCGGACCCGGACCTCGCGGCCGAGGCGGAGGGCGTGCTGACGCTCCTGGGCTCCGTCGTCGCGCGGCGCACCGCCGCGGGGTGGTCGGTTGTCGACCTCGTCGCGCGCGGGGCGGGGGAGCCGCCGGCCCGGCAGGAGGACGTCGCCGCCGCGCTCGGCATCAGCCAGCAGGCGGTGAGCGCCCGGCTGCGGGCCGCGCTGTGGGCCGAGGAGGTCGCGGCCCGGCCCGCGGCGGCGCGCCTGCTGCGGCTCGCGGGCGGGTCCGGCCACGATGGGTCCGCCGACGGGGCGCACGACCCCGTCGCCGACGACCCGGAGGAGCGCGCGTGACGACGCTGTGGGGGACCGTGCTGGTCGTGGGCGCGCTGGCGGTCAGCGTCGGCCTCGGCTGGGTCGCCGCGGCGGGCGTGCTGCGGTTGGCGGACCGGGGCGGGCGGCGCTCGCCCGGTGCCGCGCGGCCGACAGTCGCGGCGGACGGGCCGGGTCCCGCGGCGGGTCCGGTCAACGACCACCCGCGCGACTACCGCAAGGGTCGGGTCAACCCGGGCGCGGACGGCGACGCGAACGCCCGCGCGCTCGGCGACGGGCCCGACAGCGACCGCGCCCGCGCGAAGCTGCGCGGCGGCACCTGGATCGGGGTGCTGGAGCGCCTGGCGATCACGGGCACGCTGCTGGCGGGCGAGCCCGGCGGGGTCGCGGTCGTCGTCGCGGTCAAGGGCCTCGGCCGGTACCCGGAGCTGCGCGCGGGCGACGACCCGGCGGTGTCGGAGCGGTTCGTGATCGGCACGCTGGCGTCGCTCGTGTGGGCGGCGGGCATCGGGGTGCTCGGCCGCTGGCTGCTGACGCGCTGACGCGCCGCGTCCTCCTGACACGCCGCCCCTCCTGACGCGGCGCTCCTCCGGGCCCGCCGCGCCGGCGACACGCGGGAGTCACCGCGCCCTGTGCACCCGTCTTCACCCGATCCAGCGGTCCAGTCACGGGCAGCGCTTCCCGATGGGGCACGCATGCGCGGTGACCAGGAGCGGCCGGGGGAGGACCGTGACGTCGCCGCGCGCGACCACCTGGCGATCGGCCTGTTCGTCATGGCGGTCGTCACGGCGCTCGGCGGCATCTGGCCCGCCGACCCGTTCTCGCCGGCCCAGTGGTGGCTCGTGGTGTCGGCCGTCGACGTCGTCCTGTGTGGCCTCCTGCTCGCGCTGCCCGTGCACCAGCGCAGCACACAGGCGGTGGTGATCGTGGGTGTCGTCGTGTCCGCGGTCCTCGTGACCTCCTGCCACACCGCGCAGGGCGTCGTGGTGTTCGCGCTCGGGTTCGTCGTCGCGGGGCAGTTCGCGGCCTACGCCCTCGAGCGGCGGCGCGCGGCGGTGGTCGCCGGGTTCGTGGTCGCCGCGATCGCGCTGTCCGCGACGTTCGCGCCCGCCTCCGTGCACCCGGTGATCGTGGTGGCCGCGAGCACGATGGCGCTGCTGTCGTGCTGGCTGATGGCGCAGCAGTCCGAGCGGCTGCGGCGCCAGGCCCGCACCGACCACCTCACCGGGGCGCTGAACCGCGGCGCGTTCTACGAGCGCGTGGCCGACCTGGTCCCGCGCGCCCTGCGGAGCGGCGCACCGCTGAGCGTGGTGGCGTTCGACATCGACGACTTCAAGGTGGTGAACGCCCGGCACGGCCACCTCGGCGCCGACGACCTCATGGCGGCCCTGTCCGCGGCGTGGCGCGGGGCCCTCCCGCCCCGGGCGATCCTCGGGCGCGTCGGCGGGGACGAGTTCCTCGCGGTGCTCCCGGGGGTCGGCGAGGCCGAGGCCCGGCGCTGGGCATCGTCGGCGGCGAGCGGGCAGGCGCTGTCGTCGAGCGCGGGCGTCGCGACGCTCCGGCCCGAGGACGGCGTGCGCAGCCTGCTCGACCGTGCCGACGCCGACCTGTTCGCCGCGAAGGACGCGCGCCGGACGCTCGCCGGGAACCTCTGACGCCGGGCGCGCGGCTCGGCCGGGCGACGCCCGCGGAGGACCCGGTGCACCGCGCGCCGGAGCCGCGCGGTTGCCGGGCGGTCCCGCGCGCTAGGATGGTCGGCGGCCCAGCCCCGCCCGCGACCCGCGGGAGCGCGTGGCGGCCCCGGCAGACGCACCCAGAACAGGAAGCAGCGACACGTGGCGACGACGAACGACCTGAAGAACGGCACCGTGCTGAGGATCGACGGCCAGCTCTGGACGGTCATCGAGTTCCAGCACGTGAAGCCCGGCAAGGGCGGCGCGTTCGTCCGCACCAAGCTGAAGAACGTCCTCTCGGGCAAGGTCGTCGACCGCACGTTCAACGCCGGCACCAAGGTCGAGACGGCGAACGTCGACAAGCGCGACATGCAGTACCTGTACAAGGACGGCGAGGACTTCGTGTTCATGGACACGGACACCTACGACCAGATCACCGTCCCGGCCGCGACGGTCGGCGACGCCGCGAACTTCATGCTCGAGAGCACCAGCGCGATGGTCGCGACGAACGACGGCGTGCCGCTGTACGTCGAGCTCCCGCCGTCGGTGACCCTCATGGTCACGTACACCGAGCCCGGCCTGCAGGGCGACCGCTCCTCGGCCGGCACCAAGCCCGCGACGCTGGAGACCGGCTACCAGATCCAGGTCCCGCTGTTCCTGGAGTCGGACACCAAGGTCAAGGTCGACACCCGCGACGGCAGCTACCTGGGTCGCGTGAACGACTGAGGTGGGAGCTCGCAACAAGGCCCGCAAGCGGGCCCTCGACGTCCTCTTCGAGGCGGAGCAGCGCCGGCTCGACCCGCTGACCGTGCTCGCGGACCGCATCGCGCAGCCCGGCACCGAGGCGGCCCTGCCGCAGTACTCGGTGGAGCTGGTCGAGGGCGTGCAGGCGCAGCGCGCCCGGATCGACGAGGTCATCGCGACCCACTCGCACGGCTGGACGATCGAGCGGATGCCCGCGGTCGACCGCGAGCTCCTGCGGATCGGCACGTGGGAGATCCTGTTCAACGACGACGTGCCCGACGCGGTCGCCGTGGACGAGGCGGTCGAGCTGGCCCGCAGCCTTTCGACCGACGAGTCCCCGGGCTTCGTCAACGGCCTCCTGGGCCGCCTGGTCGACCTGAAGCCGACCCTGCTGGCCTGACCCGCCGCACCGAAGCCCTCACCCCTCGGGGTGGGGGCTTTGCTGCTTTGTGATCATTTGCACCGTTTGCTTGGAATGTGCCCGCTGTCCGCTACGTCGATGAGTGTTGACGGCGGCCCTCAGGCGTGGTTTGCTCATTCTCAGGAGCGGCGACGCTGGCGCTTCCCGGTGAAAGGTGATCAAAATGAGGTCGAAGGTCGCGTCCGGACTTCTTGCTACTATGCTGGCACTCTCCGGATCTGTTCTCTTCTCGGCTCCGGCTCTCGCGCTCGGTACTGTCAACACGAAATGCACGCACTACGACACCTCCACCGGATTCAGCAGTTCCGGTGCGGGAGGGTTCACCACCAATGCCGGCGTGTGCGGTGAGTCCAAGGTTCGTTTGATGTACCGGACGTACCAGACGTCTCCGCTGTACTACACGGGGTGGACCTATTCCTCCAGCACGGCACTGAGGAACCACCCCGGCAACATCGTGATCGGAGGGAACCACGGTGTCGCGAACCCTGCTGCCGCCTACTCGTCCGCGAAGAACTACAACAGCTGACGGTGCAGGTCCGCAGGCGAGGCATGCGTCTGCAGCTCCCGTGCTCGTGCTGGCGGCGACGCTGGTCGCGTCATGCGCGACGTCGTCACCTCGACCTCACCCGGACCAAGATCTCGGGGGCTCCGTCCACGTGGCCGTCGAAGAGAGCAGTGAGCTGCGTCAAGCCATGGAATCAGAGGTGGACTACGACTCTTACCTCGCAGGGTTCCAGCGCTACGCCTCCTGTCTCGAAGCGGAAGGGCACCGCCCGATCGTGCACGACGCCGATCCGCCGATGATCGACTATTCCGTCCCCGAGTCGGCCGTGTCCTCGGGTGTCGACGAGCGCTGCTACATCCGCGAGTTCGCGCCGCTGGACGCTGCCTGGCAGATCGCCAACGAGGATGGATCGGAATGGGCGGACATGCTCCGCCGGTGCCTCGCTGAAAGTGGTGTGAACCCGGCAGACACGCTTGCCGGAATGGAGGAGCAGCGAGCCGCAGCGGGCATCTCTCCGGAGAGGTGCCTGATTGACTGAGGACCACGGGGAAGCGCGAAAGCGGCGACCGGGACCTGTGGCGGACCACCTGCGCGCATGGGCACCCGTGGTCGCCCTCTGGATCACAGGCGCCGCGGCGCTATGGGGGTTCGCGGCAGCAGCCGCTCAGGGCGAACGACACGCAGTTCTCGAGCCGGGGCCTGAGACGGTCGCGGTCGGCTCACGTCTGGACGACGGGGCGAGAGCGGTCGTCGTGAAGATCGACCGGGCACCGGACTTCGCCGTGCGCGCTCCGATCGACGGGAGACTGACCTGGCGCGGACTCGACGTCGGGGATGCCGTCGAGAACGGCAAGGTGATCGCCGCGATCGACGGCGTGCCCCTCGTCGCGTTCCGATCCGAGGTCGTGCCGTACCGGGACCTCACGCGAGGCGACCGCGGCCCGGACGTGGAGGCGGTGAGTGAGTTCCTGGTGGAGCTCGGCATGCTGGAGCGCGAGCACGCGTCCGATAGCTTCGGGCGATCGCTCGAACGAGCTGTGCGGGCTCACCAGCGAGAACTCGGGGTGGCGGTCGACGGTGTGTTCCGCTCGACCTCGGTCGCCTACGTGTCCCCGGACGCGACAGTGGTCCGTGAGCTCGTGAAAGGGGTAGGCGAGCACGTCGCGGTCGGGGAGTCGTTGGTTGGGCTCGTGAGCCCGGCATCGTCGGTCGACGTCCAGGCGGCTCTCGACGGTGACTCGCTCGCGGCACTGCGCAACTCCGCAGTCACACTGGTCGCAGGGGCCGCTTCCCTCGACCTGGCCGCACTGCCGGTCGCTGCGGCCGAGGTGGAACTGGTGGATCGTTTCGTGACCGACCTGGTCAACCTCGGGGTCCTGGCGCCCACGGACGAAGGTGCGTCCTCCTACGTCGGTGGCGAGCTGCGGCTCACCCAGGCGCGAGCACGGGGAACGGTGCCGACACGTGCCCTCTTCGGAGCGCGGTCCGGAGCGGTGTGCGTGTTCGTCGCACCTGAGAAGGCTGGCGCCGAGCCCCGAGCGCATGTCCTTCCGGACGCGCCCGCAGCGGTGGGAGAAGTCGGGACGACACTCGTCCCCGAGCAGCTGATCGGGGCGGAGGTGGTCGGCGACCCGTACCGCCTGCCGGCGAGAGTGCGCGACGCATGCGAGTAGAAGCTCACGACGTCGAGATCTCGTTTCCCGGGCGCGCGCTCGTCCAGCATCTCGATCTCGTCGTGCCCTCCGGTCAGATCGCGGTGCTGATCGGGCCGTCCGGCAGTGGGAAGTCCACGCTCCTCGCGGCCCTCGCCGGCTTCAGGCCGGTGCAGGCGGGGACCGTCACGTTTCGAGCGGCCGGCCAGGAACCGGTGGCGCCCCAGCCCGACGACGTGGCGTGGGTGCCGCAGGGAATCGGCTGTCTCGCAGCCAGGACAACCCTGGACAACGTCGCCATCTCGGCCCTGAGCCGCGGGCTGCGTCCGGCCGAGTCGAGGCGGATCGCGCGTCGCTGGCTGCACGAGGTCGGACTGGGCGCTCATGCCGAAGAGCCGTGCGGCCGGCTGTCGGGCGGTGAACGCCAGCGCGTCGCTCTCGCGAGAGCGCTCGCCACCGGCAGACCCCTTGTATTCGCGGACGAGCCGACGTCACATCTCGACGCAGAGAACACCGCTGACGTCGTCCGGACTATCCGGGGACTGCAAGGCAGGGCGACGGTGGTCGTCGCGACGCACGATCCACTCGTGATGGAAGTGTCGCCACTGATCTACGACTTGAGAGCGCACACCCGTGAGAGGTGAGAAGTGGGCGAGCGGGGCGCTGTGCCGGGAAGCGCGCCGCAACTGCGCTTCCCGGGGTAGTCGCCTGCGTGCGGTGCCGTGGCTTGCGACATGTGCGGCACTCCTGCTCTGCGCCTACGCTCAGCTCGAGAGCCAGCGGTTCTCGAGCGCCCTCGACGACCGGACGTCCGGCGGTCACTACGTGCTGACCGTCCACTCGGTGGATGCCGACGAACCTGCCGAGATCCGAGTCAGCTCCTGCGAGGCTCTGGTATCCGACCCACGCGTCGAACGGGCAGGGATCCTCCGGGACGGAAGGCTCGTGGCGGTCCCGCAGCTGGGTGCCGATCAGCGGCTCATCGAAGCGAGTACAGGGCTGTTCCCTCAGCTGCTGGAAGCGGACGCGCTCGTCGGTCCGAGGCTGCCCGCTGTGAGCGGCGCACTCATCGTCGACGGCAGGCCGCTCCGCCCGCTCAGACTTGAGGAGCAGCCTCGCGGCGTCGACGTGAACAGCTCTGTGGTCCTTCCCGTCCGCGCGTTTCAGCAGGTGCACTCGGACTGTGTCGTCGTCCTGCGCCCTCTGGTCCGTGTGGATCAGGCGGCTGCTGACCTGATCGCGGGTCTCGATGCGCGTGGCGCTCTGACGGCATCCGGTCCAGGACTGGGAGCGGCAGACCTCGGCGCGCTCTACGTCGAGCGGGGGGAGCGATGGCTCGGCATCGCCGTCGGGGTGCTCGGTGGTCTCGTCTCTGCTCTCATCAACCGGTTCCGAGCGCCGGAGCTCGCGGTCTACCGGCTGTCGGGAACCTCGCGGGTCGACGCTGCCCGCCTCGTCGCGTACGAACAGCTCGTCGCGGCCGGCTTCTTCGTCGCGACCATCAGCGCGTCCGCGTGCCTGCTCGGGCAACGTCTCACCGCTCCGACGGCCCTGCTCTGGTGGGCGTTCGCCGGGGCGGCCGCGTGGTTCATCACCTCCGTCGCGGTTTCACTCCCCGTCGTTCTGCGCAACCCGGTGACGGCAGTACGTGACGACTGAGAGGCACCCCGTCGATTGTCGCCTCGGGACGACACGCGCAACAGCGCCTGGGCCGCGCTGTTCCACGGCGCGTGGTGCGCCTCACGCCGCCCTCGGCGTGGACGCGCAAGGCCGACCCGGGCAGCCGTGTGTAAGGTGCCTGGGAACGAGCATTCCTTTAACACCGTCCCGTGAGGCGGGGAAGGAGCGGCCCGGATGACCTCCGGTACCCCCGTGCCCGACGACTCGAGCGTCGCGGACACAGTCGCAACAGTTGTACTAGGCGAGCAGGACGTGGCCCGCGCGCTGACGCGCATCGCCCACGAGATCCTCGAGCGCAACAAGGGCGGCGACGACCTCGTCGTCCTCGGCATCCCGACCCGCGGCGTCCCGCTGGCGCACCGCCTGGCGGCGCGGCTCGCGGCCGTGGAGCCCGGCCTGGTCGCCGAGGACCTGGTCGGCAGCCTGGACGTCACGATGTACCGCGACGACCTGGCGCAGCACCCCACCCGCAGCATCGGGGCCACGACGGTCCCGGGCGGCGGCATCGACGGCAAGGTCGTCGTGCTGGTGGACGACGTGCTGTACTCCGGCCGCACGATCCGCGCGGCGCTGGACGCCCTCAACGACCTGGGCCGCCCGCGCGCGGTGCAGCTGGCCGCCCTGGTGGACCGCGGGCACCGCGAGCTGCCGATCCGGGCGGACTTCGTCGGCAAGAACCTCCCGACGTCGACGGCGGAGCGCGTGCGCGTGCTGCTCGCCGAGACGGACGGCCGCACCGAGGTCGTCATCGAGAGCGGCACGGACGGGGGCGCCCGATGAGGCACCTGCTGTCCACGGCCGACCTCGACCGCGCCGCCGCGATCCGCGTCCTCGACACGGCCGCCCAGATGGCCGCGACGCAGGGCCGGCAGATCAAGAAGCTGCCGACGCTGCGCGGCCGCACGGTGGTCAACCTGTTCTTCGAGGACTCGACCCGCACGCGCATCTCGTTCGAGACGGCCGCCAAGCGGCTGAGCGCGGACGTCATCAACTTCTCGGCCAAGGGGTCGAGCGTGTCCAAGGGCGAGTCGCTCAAGGACACCGCGCTGACCCTGCAGGCGATGGGCGCGGACGCGATCGTCATCCGGCACCAGGCCAGCGGCGCGCCGCACACGCTCGCGCACGCCGGCTGGACCGAGGCCGCGGTGGTCAACGCCGGCGACGGGATGCACCAGCACCCGACGCAGGCGCTGCTCGACGCGTTCACGATCCGCCGGCACCTGACGGGCAGCGCCACCAACCCCGACGGCGTCGGCCACGACCTCGCCGGCCTGCACGTGGCGGTCGTCGGCGACGTCCTGCACAGCCGGGTCGCCCGGTCGAACGTCGACCTGCTGCACACCCTCGGGGCCAGGGTCACGCTCGTGGCCCCGCCCACGCTGCTGCCCGTCGGCGTCGGCCCCTGGCCGGCCGAGGTGTCCTACCGGCTGGACGACGTCCTCGCCCAGGGCCCCGACGCGGTGATGATGCTGCGCGTGCAGCGCGAGCGGATGTCGACGGCGGGCGGCGGGTTCTTCCCGAGCCCGCTGGAGTACACCCGGCTGTACGGCCTGGACGCGCGCCGCCTCGCCACGCTGCCGGACCGCAGCATCGTGCTGCACCCCGGGCCGATGAACCGCGGGCTGGAGATCTCCGCGGACGCGGCGGACTCCCCGCGGGCCGTGATCGTCGAGCAGGTCGCGAACGGCGTGGCCGTGCGCATGGCGGTGCTCTACCTGCTGCTCGCGGGCGACGGCGACACCGCCGGCGCGGCCCCCGCGACCGGCGCCGTCCCCGCCCTGACCAGCACCCCCGCCGCCACCGCCGCGCCCACCACCACCGCCGGAGCCACCGCATGACCGCGCAGTACCTGCTCAAGGACGTCCGCATCCTCGGCGGCGACCCCACCGACGTCCTGGTCGCCGGCGGCCTGGTCGCGGCGATCGGCCCCGAGGCCGGCGACGCGGCCGAGAACGCGCCCGACGACCTCGACGTCATCGACGCGACCGGCATGGTGCTGCTGCCCGGCCTGGTCGACCTGCACACCCACCTGCGCGAGCCCGGCCGGGAGGACGCCGAGACGATCGCGTCCGGCACCCGCGCCGCAGCGGCCGGTGGCTTCACCGCGGTGCACGCGATGGCCAACACCACGCCGACGCAGGACACCGCGGGCGTCGTCGAGCAGGTCTGGCGCCTCGGCGCCCAGGCCGGCTGGACCGACGTGCACCCGGTCGGCGCGGTCAGCGTGGGCCTGGCGGGGGAGCACCTCGCCGAGCTCGGCGCCATGGCCGACTCCGCGGCGCGCGTCCGGGTGTTCAGCGACGACGGCAAGTGCGTGCACGACCCGGTGCTGATGCGCCGCGCGCTGGAGTACGTGAAGGCGTTCGACGGCGTGATCGCCCAGCACGCGCAGGAGCCGCGGCTCACCGAGGGCGCCCAGATGCACGAGGGCGTCGTCTCCGCCGAGATCGGCCTCGCCGGCTGGCCCGCCGTCGCGGAGGAGGCGATCATCGCCCGCGACGTGCTGCTGGCCGAGCACGTCGGGTCCCGGCTGCACGTGTGCCACCTGTCGACGGCGGGTTCGGTGGAGATCATCCGCTGGGCCAAGTCGCGGGGGATCGACGTCACCGCCGAGGTCACCCCGCACCACCTGGTCCTGACGGACGAGGAGGCCCGCGGCTACGACCCGGTGTTCAAGGTGAACCCGCCGCTGCGCACGCAGGCCGACGTCGACGCGGTCCGGGAGGGCCTGGCCGACGGCACGATCGACATCGTGGCCACGGACCACGCCCCGCACACCCGCGAGGACAAGGACTGCGAGTGGGCGGCGGCCGCGTTCGGCATGACCGGCCTGGAGACCGCGCTGTCGGTGGTCCAGCAGACGATGGTCGACACCGGCCGGATGACCTGGGCCGACGTGGCGCGGGTGCTGTCGACCAACCCGGCGCGGATCGGCCGGGTCGAGGGCCACGGCCGCCCGATCGCCGTGGGGGAGCCGGCCAACCTCGTGCTGGTCGACCCCGAGCAGCGCCGGGTGGTCGAGCCCGAGCGGCAGGCCACCGCGTCGGCGAACTCGCCGCTGCGCGGCCGGGAGCTGCCGGGCCGGGTCGTGGCGACGTTCCTGCGCGGCCGGGCCACGGTGCTCGACGGCGTGCCGCAGGACGACCCCGCCGACCCGCGGTTCGCCGCCGGGCGGGTGACGCCCTGATGCCACCCTGGCTGTCCGTGACGATCCTTGTCGTGCTCGGAGCGGCGCTGCTGCTCGGCATGGCGAAGGGCTGGCGCCGGCTGCGGCGCGGCCCGAGCGAGGTCCCCGCGCCCCCGGCGGTCCCCGCCGACGAGGCCCTCGGCGACGCGCGCACCGAGCCGCTCGACGCCACCTACGTCTCCACCACCCGCGCCGGCGACTGGCTGGACCGCGTCGGGGCGCACGGCCTCGGCGTCCGCTCGGCCGCCACCGTGCGGGTCCACGACCACGGCGTGGTGGTGCGACGACGAGGGGCGCCGGACGTGTTCGTCCCGCGCGCGGCGCTGCGTGCGGTGGGCACCTCCGGCGGCATGGCCGGCAAGGTCGTCGGCGGCGAGGGGCTGGTCGTGCTGACCTGGGTCCCCAGCCCGGACGACGACCCCCGCGGCCTCGACACCGGCCTGCGCCTGCGGCACCGCCAGGAGGCGGACACCCTGCGCGCGGCCACCCAGACACTCATCGGATCGACACCCGCCGCAGGCGGGTCCAAGGAGAGCTCATGACGGACGCACTGCTGGTCCTCGAGGACGGGCGGACGTTCGCCGGCGAGGCCTACGGGGCCACCGGCACCACCTGGGGCGAGATCGTCTTCAACACCGGCATGACCGGGTACCAGGAGACGCTGACCGACCCCAGCTACCACCGCCAGATCGTCGTGATGACCGCGCCGCACATCGGCAACACCGGCGTCAACGACGAGGACCCCGAGTCGGGCCGGATCTGGGTCTCCGGCTACGTCGTGCGGGACCCCGCGCGCCGCGCGTCCAACTGGCGCAGCGACCGCAGCCTGGACGAGGAGCTGGCGGCGCAGGGCGTCGTCGGCATCTCCGGCATCGACACCCGCGCCCTGACCCGGCACCTGCGCGAGCGCGGCGTGATGCGCGCCGCGATCGTGTCCGGCGACGCGCTGCTGGACGCCGCCGGCCGCCGGCGCGCGGCCGAGGACCTGGTCGCCGAGGTGCAGGACCGCCCGCAGATGGCGGGCGCCGACCTGGCCGGCGAGGTCTCCACCGACACCGCCTACGTGGTCAGGGCCCTCGGCCCCGACGGCGCGCCCCTCGCGGAGCCCGTCGCCCGCGTCGCCGCCGTCGACCTCGGCATCAAGTCGATGACCCCGAACCGGATGGCGGAGCGCGGCATCGAGGTGCACGTGCTCCCGGCGCAGTCGACCATCGACGACGTCCTCGCCACGGCGCCCGACGGCGTGTTCTTCTCCAACGGCCCCGGCGACCCGTCCGCCGCGACCCACGAGGTCGAGCTGCTCCGCGAGGTGCTGGACCGCAAGATCCCGTTCTTCGGCATCTGCTACGGCAACCAGCTGCTCGGGCGGGCGCTCGGCTACGGCACCTACAAGCTCGGCTACGGGCACCGCGGCGTGAACCAGCCGGTGCTCGACCGCGCCACGGGCCGCGTCGAGATCACCGCGCACAACCACGGCTTCGCGGTCGACGCGCCGCTGGACGAGGTGTCCGTCGCCCCGCACGACGGCGGGCGGTACGGCCGCGTGACCGTCTCGCACGTCGACCTCAACGACGACGTCGTCGAGGGCCTGGCCGCCCTCGACCTGCCGGCGTTCTCGGTGCAGTACCACCCCGAGGCCGCCGCGGGTCCGCACGACGCCGCCTACCTGTTCGACCGGTTCCTGGACCTCATGCGCGACCCGTCCGCGGGCGCCGCTGCAGCCGGCCAGGCCACCGACGTCACCGACTCCCCGAAGGGCGCCTGATGCCTCGCCGCACCGACATCCACTCCGTCCTCGTCATCGGCTCCGGCCCGATCGTCATCGGCCAGGCCGCGGAGTTCGACTACTCCGGCACCCAGGCCTGCCGCGTGCTGAAGGAGGAGGGCCTGCGGGTCGTCCTCGTGAACTCCAACCCCGCCACGATCATGACCGACCCGGAGTTCGCCGACGCGACCTACGTCGAGCCGATCACCACCGAGGTGCTCACCTCGATCATCGCCAAGGAGCGCCCGGACGCGATCCTGCCGACGCTGGGCGGCCAGACCGCGCTCAACGCGGCGATCGCGCTGGACGAGGCCGGCGTGCTCGAGGAGTACGGCGTCGAGCTGATCGGCGCCAACATCCCCGCCATCCAGAAGGGCGAGGACCGCGAGCAGTTCAAGCAGGTCGTCGAGGTCTGCGGCGGCGAGTCCGCGCGCTCGGCGATCATCCACACGATCGACGAGGCGCTGGTCGCGGTCGAGGACCTCGGCTACCCGGTCGTCGTCCGCCCGTCGTTCACCATGGGCGGCCTGGGCTCCGGCATCGCCTACGACGAGGCCGACCTGCGCCGGATCGTCGGCCAGGGCCTGCACTACTCGCCGACCACCGAGGTGCTCCTGGAGGAGTCGATCCTCGGCTGGAAGGAGTACGAGCTCGAGCTCATGCGCGACAAGGCGGACAACGTCGTGGTCGTCTGCTCGATCGAGAACGTCGACCCGGTCGGCGTGCACACCGGCGACTCGGTCACGGTCGCCCCGGCGCTCACGCTGACCGACCGGGAGTACCAGCGGCTGCGGGACATCGGCATCGCGGTCATCCGCGAGGTCGGCGTCGACACGGGCGGCTGCAACATCCAGTTCGCGGTGAACCCCGACACCGGCCGGATCATCGTCATCGAGATGAACCCGCGGGTGTCCCGGTCCTCGGCGCTGGCGTCGAAGGCCACCGGCTTCCCGATCGCGAAGATCGCGGCGCGCCTGGCCGTCGGCTACACGCTGGACGAGATCCCCAACGACATCACCGGCTCCACCCCGGCGTCCTTCGAGCCCACGCTCGACTACGTCGTCGTCAAGGTGCCGCGGTTCGCGTTCGAGAAGTTCCCGGCCGCCGACCCGACGCTGACCACCACGATGAAGTCCGTCGGCGAGGCCATGGCGCTCGGCCGCAACTTCACCGAGGCGCTCGGCAAGGCCATGCGGTCCATCGACCGCAAGGGCACGACGTTCCACTGGGACGGCGAGGCGCTCACCGGCGAGGCGCTGGACGCCCTGGTCGCGACCATCTCCCGCCCGACCGAGCACCGCCTGGTCGACGTGCAGCAGGTGCTCCGCGCCGGCGTGTCCGTGGACGAGGTGTACGCCCGCACCGGCATCGACCCGTGGTTCCTCGACCAGCTGCAGCTGATCAACGAGGTCGCCGCGGAGACCGCCGCCGCGCCGGAGCTGACCGCCGCGGTCCTGCGCCGCGCCAAGCGGCACGGCCTGTCCGACGTCCAGGTCGCGTCGGTGCGGGGCGTGAGCGAGGACGTGGCCCGCGAGGTGCGGCAGGCGCTCGGCGTCCGCCCGGTCTACAAGACCGTCGACACGTGCGCCGCCGAGTTCGCGGCCCGCACGCCGTACCACTACTCGTCCTACGACGAGGAGACCGAGGTCGCCCCGCGCGAGCGCCCCGCGGTGCTCATCCTCGGCTCGGGCCCGAACCGCATCGGCCAGGGCATCGAGTTCGACTACTCGTGCGTGCACGCGACGCTGGCGCTCAAGGGCGAGTTCGAGACCGTCATGGTCAACTGCAACCCCGAGACCGTGTCGACCGACTACGACACCGCGGACCGGCTGTACTTCGAGCCGCTGACCTTCGAGGACGTCCTCGAGGTCTACGAGGCGGAGAAGGCGGCCGGCCCGGTCGCCGGCATCATCGTGCAGCTCGGCGGCCAGACCCCGCTGTCGCTCGCGCAGCGCCTGGAGGACGCGGGCCTGCCGATCCTCGGCACCCCGCCGGCCGCCATCGACGCCGCCGAGGACCGCGGCGCGTTCGGCGCCGTGCTCGCCGCCGCGGGCCTGCCCGCGCCGGCGTTCGGCACCGCCACCACGCTGCCGGTCGCGCGGGAGACCGCCGCCCGGATCGGCTACCCGGTGCTCGTGCGCCCGTCGTACGTGCTCGGCGGCCGCGGCATGGAGATCGTCTACTCCGACGAGCAGCTGACCGAGTACGTCGAGCGCGCGCTGGCCGAGGCCACCGCCCGCGGCGGCGCGCTGCCCCCGCTGCTGATCGACCGGTTCCTGGACGACGCCATCGAGATCGACGTCGACGCGCTGTACGACGGCACCGAGCTGTTCCTCGGCGGCGTCATGGAGCACATCGAGGAGGCCGGCATCCACTCCGGCGACTCGGCCTGCGTGCTGCCGCCGGTGTCGCTCTCGGAGTCCGAGCTGCAGCGGATCAAGGTGTCGACCGAGGCCATCGCGGCCGGCGTCGGGGTCCGCGGCCTGCTCAACATCCAGTTCGCGCTGGTGTCCGACGTGCTCTACGTCCTGGAGGCGAACCCGCGCGCGTCCCGCACCGTTCCGTTCGTGTCCAAGGCGACCGGCGTCCCGCTGGCCAAGGCCGCCGCGCTGGTGATGACCGGCAAGTCGATCGCGGACCTGCGCGCCACGGGCGTGCTGCCGGCCGACGACGCGGGCGTCATCGACCTGGACGCGCCGATCGCCGTCAAGGAGGCCGTGCTGCCGTTCAAGCGGTTCCGCACCGGCGACGGCACCGTGGTCGACACGGTGCTCGGCCCGGAGATGCGGTCCACCGGCGAGGTCATGGGCTTCGACACCGACTTCCCGACGGCGTTCGCCAAGTCGCAGTCGGCGGCGTTCGGCGGCCTGCCGACGTCCGGCCGGGCGTTCATCTCGGTCGCCGACCGGGACAAGCGCTCGATCGTGTTCCCGGTGAAGCGGCTGCAGGAGCTCGGCTTCGAGATCCTGGCGACCGACGGGACGGCCGCGGTGCTCAAGCGCAACGGCATCGCCTCGACCGTCGTGCGGAAGTTCTCCTCCGGCCGCGGCCCGGCGGGGGAGCCGACGATCGTCGACCTCATCTCGGCCGGCGAGGTCGACATCGTCGTGAACACCCCCTCGGGCCAGGGCGCGCGCGCCGACGGCTACGAGATCCGCGCGGCCACCACCGCGGCGGACAAGGCGATCGTCACGACCGTGCAGCAGCTCGGCGCCGCGGTGCAGGGCATCGAGGCGGCGCTGGCGGGGCCGTTCGGCGTGGCGAGCCTGCAGGAGCACGACGCGGCGACGGCTGCCCGGCGCGCCGCCGTGGCCGCGGGCGCGTCGGTCGCGGGTGGCGCCGGGGTCGTCGCGTGAGGCCGTTCGGCGCGCGCCTCGCGGCCGCGATGACCGAGCACGGCCCGCTCTGCGTGGGCATCGACCCGCACGCGTCCCTGCTGGACGCGTGGGGGCTGCCGGACAGCGCCGAGGGCGTGCGCCGGTTCGCGCTGACCGTCATGGAGGCGGTGGGCGGCCGCGTCGCGGCCGTCAAGCCGCAGGCCGCGTTCTTCGAGCGGCACGGCTCCGCGGGCGTCGCGGCGCTCGAGGAGGTCGTGGCCGCGGGCCGGGACACCGGGACGCTGGTCGTGGTCGACGCCAAGCGCGGCGACATCGGCTCGACGATGGGTGCCTACGCGGACGCGTTCCTCCGGGACGGCTCCCCGCTGGCGGGCGACGCGCTGACCGTGTCGCCGTACCTGGGCTTCGGCTCGCTCGCACCCGCCGTGGACCTGGCGCTGGCCACCGGTCGGGGGCTGTTCGTGCTCGCGCTCACCTCGAACCCCGAGGGGCCGGAGGTGCAGCACGCGCGGGGCGCCGACGGCGTGGCCGTGGCGGACCGGGTGGCCCGCTCGGCCGCGGCGTCGAACGCGGCGGAGCTCGCGGACGGCGGCGTGGCGGCGGGGGAGGCGCTGGGCTCGATCGGCCTGGTCGTCGGCGCCACCGTCGGCGACGCGGCCGCACGGCTGGGCGTCGACCTGGCCGCCGTGCGCGGGCCGCTGCTGGCCCCCGGCGTGGGGGCGCAGGGCGCGGGTCCCGCGGAGCTCGCCGCGGTGTTCGGCGACGCGCGGTCGGCCGTGCTCGCGTCGTCCTCGCGCGGCGTGCTGGCCGCCGGACCGGGTGTCGGCGCCCTGCGGGACGCCGCCCGCGCGGCCGCCGACGCGGCGGGAGCCGCCCTGCGCTGACGCGCGCGCCCGCGCCCCGGACCCGTTGCCCCGAGCGACGGGTCCGGGGCGTCTTCGACGCGACACGCTGCCGGGACGTGCCGGTTCGCCCTTCCCGTGCCATCCTCGGGAGATGGACCCCAGGGCCGGGTGCGACGTCGCACCGGGTACCCCGGGGATCACGCACGATCCATGTCCTGCCTCCTGACAGTGATGAGAAGGTGACTCACGTGGCACTTCCGACTCTCACCCCCGAGCAGCGCGCAGCGGCGCTCGAGAAGGCGGCCGCAGCCCGCCAGGCCCGCGCGGAGGTCAAGAACCGGCTGAAGTACTCGCAGGGCTCGCTGTCCGAGGTGATCGCCCAGGGCCAGAAGGACGAGACCATCGGCAAGCTCAAGGTGCTCGCCCTGCTCGAGTCCCTCCCGGGAGTGGGTAAGGTCAAGGCACGCCAGATCATCTCCGAGATCGGGATCTCGGAGACGCGCCGCGTGCGTGGCCTCGGCCCGCACCAGGTGAAGGCGCTCGTCGACCGGTTCGGGTGACCGGCGGCGCCGCAGACGCCGGCCCCCGGGCCGCACAACTCCAGGAGCACCAGACCGTATGACGACGCCGCGCGCCCGGCTGACCGTCCTCGCCGGACCGACCGCCGTCGGCAAGGGCACCGTGTCCGCCGACCTCCGGGCCCGGTACCCGCAGGTCTGGCTCTCCGTGTCGGCCACGACCCGGTCCCCGCGGCCGGGCGAGGTCGACGGCCTGCACTACCACTTCGTGTCGCCCGAGGAGTTCGACCGGATGGTCGCCGAGGGCGAGCTCCTCGAGTGGGCGGTCGTGCACGGCCGGAACCGCTACGGCACCCCCCGGCGGCCCGTCGAGGAGCGGCTGGCCGCCGGGGAGCCCGCGCTGCTCGAGATCGACCTGCAGGGCGCACGACAGGTCCGGACGACGATGCCCGAGGCCCAGTTCGTGTTCCTCGCCCCGCCGTCGATGGAGGAGCTGGTGCGCCGGCTCGTCGGCCGCGGCACGGAGGACGAGGAGGAGCGGGCGCGTCGGCTCGCGACCGCCGAGGTCGAGATGGCGGCCGAGCCCGAGTTCGACCACGTGGTGGTCAACGACGACGTCCGGCGCGCCACGGACGAGCTGGTCGCGCTGATGGGCCTGCCCGCGGCTGTAGACTGACCGGCAGTCCCCACCCCCTTCGACTACGGGAGCCACCGTGTCCGGAACCGTCGCCGAGCCCATCGGCATCACCGACCCGCCGATCGACCGCCTCCTCGAGCGCGCCGACTCCAAGTACGCGCTGGTCATCTACTCGGCCAAGCGCGCGCGTCAGATCAACGCGTACTACTCGCAGCTGAACGAGGGCCTGCTCGAGTACGTCGGCCCGCTGGTGGAGACGCGCCCGCAGGAGAAGCCGCTGTCCATCGCGATGCGCGAGATCGACGCGGGCCTGCTGACGGTCGCCCCGAACGAGGCCTGAGCCTCCCGCGCTGACGTGCGCATCGTCCTCGGCGTCGCCGGCGGCATCGCCGCGTACAAGGCCGCCCACGTGCTCCGGACGTTCACCGAGGCGGGTCACGACGTCCGCGTCGTGCCCACCCGGGCGGCCCTGGAGTTCGTGGGGCGCGCCACCTGGGAGGCGCTGTCCGGGCACCCGGTGACGTCCGAGGTCTTCGAGGACGTGCCCGAGGTCGCCCACGTGCGCCTCGGGCGCCAGGCCGACCTGGTCGTCGTCGTGCCCGCCACCGCGGACCTGCTGGCCCGCGCGGCCTCGGGGCGCGCCGACGACCTGCTCGCGGCCACGCTGCTCACCGCGACCTGCCCGGTGCTCATGGCCCCGGCCATGCACACCGAGATGTGGCAGCACCCGGCGACCCGCGCCAACGTCGCGACGCTGCGCGAGCGCGGCGTGCACGTGCTCGACCCCGACTCCGGCCGGCTGACCGGCGCCGACAGCGGCCCCGGCCGGCTGCCCGAGCCGGACGCCATCGCCGCGGCCGCGCTCGCGCTGGTCGACCCCGAGGGCAAGCCCCGGCCTCAGGACCTCGCCGGGCGCACCGTCGTCGTGTCGGCGGGCGGGACCCGCGAGCCGCTGGACCCCGTGCGGTTCCTCGGCAACCGGTCCTCCGGGAAGCAGGGCGTCGCCCTCGCGCGGACCGCCCAGGCGCGCGGTGCCCGGGTGACGCTGGTCGCCGCGAACCTCGGCGTCCGCCCGCCGGCGGGCGTGCGTGTCGTCGAGGTCGAGACCACCGCCGAGCTGCAGGACGCCGTGCGCGCCGCCGCCGCGGAGGCCGACGTGGTCGTCATGGCCGCGGCCGTGGCGGACTTCCGGCCCGCCACCGGGTCCGCGCACAAGATCAAGAAGCAGGCGGACGGCTCCGTGCCGCCGCTGGAGCTGGTGCAGAACCCCGACGTGCTCGCCGGGCTGGTCGCCGACCCGCCCCGGGCCGACGGGCGTCGCCAGGTGGTCGTCGGGTTCGCCGCCGAGACGGGCGACGACACGGGCGGCGTGCTCGACCACGGCCGGGCCAAGGCCCGGCGCAAAGGGGCGGACCTGCTCGCGGTGAACGCGGTCGGCGGCGGCCTCGGGTTCGGCGCCGAGCGCAACGCCGTGACGGTCCTGGACGCCCGCGGCGAGGTGGTCGCGACGGCCGAGGGCAGCAAGGACGCGGTCGCCGACGGGCTCTGGGACGCCGTGGTCCGCGTGCTGCCCGCGTGACTCCGGTTGTCCCCGCGCCCCGCTAGCCTGTGCGCATGACCATCGCCGACATGCGCCTCTTCACGTCCGAGTCCGTCACGGAGGGGCACCCGGACAAGGTCTGCGACCAGATCTCCGACTCCATCCTCGACGCGATCCTCGAGCAGGACCCCACCGCCCGCGTGGCGGTCGAGACGATGGTGACCACGGGCCTGGTGCACGTCGCGGGCGAGGTCACGACCACGGCGTACGTCGAGATCCCGCAGATCATCCGGCAGGTCGTCCGGGGCATCGGCTACACGTCCTCCGACATCGGCTTCGACGGTGACTCGTGCGGCGTGTCCGTGTCGATCGGCCAGCAGTCGCCCGACATCGCCCAGGGCGTCGACAAGGCGTGGGAGTCCCGGCAGGACGCGTCCGACCACGACCCGCTCGACCTGCAGGGCGCGGGCGACCAGGGCCTGATGTTCGGCTACGCCTCGGACGACACCGAGAGCCTGCTCCCGCTGCCGATCTGGCTGTCGCACCGGCTCGCGGAGCGCCTCGCGCTCGTCCGCAAGGAGGGCGTGGTCCCGAACCTGCGCCCCGACGGCAAGACCCAGGTCACCGTGGGCTACGACGGCGACCGCGCCGTACGGCTCGACACCGTCGTGCTGTCGACCCAGCACGGCCCGGGCGTGCACCTGGAGACCGAGCTCGCGCCGGCCATCGCCGAGCACGTGGTGGCTCCGGTGCTCGAGGCCGCCGGCCTGGACCTCGACGTCAGCGACTACCGGCTGCTCGTGAACCCGACCGGCCAGTTCGTGGTCGGCGGCCCCCAGGGCGACGCGGGCCTCACCGGCCGCAAGATCATCGTCGACACCTACGGCGGCATGGCCCGGCACGGCGGCGGCGCGTTCTCCGGCAAGGACCCGTCGAAGGTCGACCGCTCTGCCGCGTACGCGATGCGCTGGGTCGCCAAGAACGTCGTCGCCGCGGGGCTGGCCCGCCGCTGCGAGGTCCAGGTCGCGTACGCGATCGGCAAGGCGCACCCCGTCGGCCTGTACGTCGAGACCTTCGGCACCGAGACCGTGCCGGTCGACCGGCTGACCGCGGCGATCCGCGAGGTGTTCGACCTCCGCCCCGCCGCGATCATCCGGGACCTCGACCTGCTGCGGCCGATCTACCGGAAGACCGCCGCGTACGGCCACTTCGGTCGCGACCTGCCCGAGTTCACCTGGGAGCGCACCGACCGCGTGGACGCCCTGCGCTCCGCCCTGTCCTGAGCGACCGCGTGGCGGACGGACCCGACCCGGCGGGGGCCCCCGTGTCCGAGCAGCCGACGCTGCTCGGGCTCGACGCGGTCGGCGCGGCGGGGTCGGCCGGCGGCGCGCGGGGCGCGGGTGCGCGCGGAGCCGGCGCTGCCGCCCGGCCGCGGCGGCGCGCCCGCGCGCGGGACGTCGACGTCGAGCCCGCCACCGACCTGCCCGTGGCGCGGGTCGCCGTCGAGCTCGCGCCCGCGCACCTGGACCGGCCGTTCGAGTACCTCGTGCCGGCGACGCTCGCCGACGCCGCGGTGCCGGGGACGCGGGTCAAGGTGCGGTTCGGGTCGCAGGACGTCGACGGGTACGTGCTCGACCGGACCGCCGAGCCGGAGCACGACGGCGCCCTCGTGCCGCTGCGGCGGGTGGTGTCGCCCGAGGCCGTGCTGACCCCGGCCGTCGGGCGGCTGGCCCGGGCCGTGGCGGACCGGTACGCCGGGACGCTCGCCGACGTGCTCCGGCTCGCGGTGCCGCCCCGGCACGCGCGGACCGAGGGGGAGGTGCCGCCGGCCGGGGCGCCGGGGGGCGGTGCCGCGTCTGCGCCCGGCGGTGCCGTGCCTGCGCCCGGCGGTGCCGTGCCTGCGCCCGGCGGTGCCGTGCCTGCGCCCGGCGGTGCCGCGTCAGCGCCCGATGGTGCCGTGCCTGCGCCTGGCGGTGTTGCGCCTGCGGCCGGCGGCCCCGTCCCCGCGTGGGCGCCCTACCGGGGTGGCCCCGCGTTCCTCGCCCACCTCGCCGCAGGCGGCTCCCCGCGAGCCGCCTGGTCCGCCCTGCCCGGCCCGGCGGGGGAGCGCTGGCCCGACGGCGTCGCCGAGGCCGCCCGGGCCACGCTGGCGAGCGGCCGCGGTGCCCTCGTCGTCGTGCCGGACGCCCGGGACGTCGACCGGGTGTGCGCCGCGCTGGTCGCCGCCGGCGTCCCCGCGTGGACCCCGGACGGCACCGACGCGAGCCACGTGCGGCTCATGGCCGACGACGGCCCGGCCCGCCGGTACCGCGCGTTCCTCGCGGTGCTCCGCGGGCACGCCCGCGTGGTCGTGGGCACCCGGGCCGCGGCGTTCGCCCCCGTCCGTGACCTGGGGCTCGCGGTGTGCTGGGACGACGGCGACGACCTGCACGCCGAGCCGCGCGCGCCGTACCCGCACGTCCGTGAGGTCCTGGGCCTGCGCGCCGAGCTCGAGGGCTGCGGCCTGCTGCTCGCCGCGCACGCCCGCTCCACCGAGGTGCAGGCGCTCGTCGCGTCCGGCTGGGTCCGGCCCGTCGCGGCCGACCGGGACGTCGTGCGCGCCCGGACCCCGCGCGTGCGGGCGCTCACCAGCGTCGAGCTCGCCCGCGAGGGCGCGGCGGCGGCCGCGCGGCTCCCCGGCGAGGCGTGGCGCACGATCCGGGACCGGCTCGCCGACGGGCCGGTGCTCGTCCAGGTGCCGCGGGCGGGCTACCTCCCGGCGGTCGCCTGCGCCCGGTGCCGGGAGGTCGCCCGGTGCGCGCACTGCCACGGGCCGCTGGCGCTGACGTCCGGCGACGGCACGGCGCAGTGCCGGTGGTGCGGCCGCCTGGCGATCGGGTGGCGGTGCGAGGCGTGCGGCAACGGCACGTTCCGGTCCGTCGCCGTCGGCTCCGACCGGACCGCGGAGGAGCTCGGTCGCGCCTTCCCCGGGGTGACGGTGCGGCACTCGGGCGCGCGCTCCGGCGTGCTCGCGGAGGTGCCGGACCGGCCCGCGCTGGTCGTGTCGACCATCGGCGCCGAGCCCGTCGCACCCGGCGGCTACGCCGCGGCGGTGCTGCTGGACGCCGCGGTCACGACGGGGTCCACCTCGCTGCGCGCCACGGAGGACGCGCTGCGCCGCTGGCTCGCCGCGGCCGCGCTCGTCCGGTCGTCCCGGGACGGCGGCGTCGTGCTGCTCGTCGGCGACGGCGCGGAGCGGCCCACGCAGGCGCTCGTGCGCTGGGACCCGGTGGGCCTCGCCGAGCGCGAGCTCGCCGAGCGGGCGGAGGTGCGGCTGCCCCCGGTCGTCCGGGTCGCCGAGCTGGTCGGGACCCGGGAGGTCGTCGCCGCGGTGCTCGCGCGCGTCGAGCTGCCGGAGGGCTCCGACGTGCTCGGTCCGGTGCCGCAGCCCGAACCCCTCGCGCCCGGCACCGCCGCCGTGCAGGAGTCGCTCGACCCGCCCGTCCGCACGCTCGTCCGGGTGCCGGTGGCGCAGGGGCGGGCCCTCGCGCGGTCGCTGGCCGCGTCCCTCGCCGTCCGCAGCGCCCGCCGGGAGGGCGGGACCGTGCGCGTGCGGCTCGACCCGGAGGAGATGCTGTGACCGCCGTCGACGCCGTCGTGTTCGACCTGGGGAACGTCCTGGTGCGCTGGGAGGCCGAGCGGGCCTTCGACGGCGTGCTCGCCGACGCGGAGGTCGAGCGGTTCCTCGCCGACGTCGACTTCCCGGCGCTCAACCTCCGGCAGGACGCCGGCCGGTCCTGGCGGGAGGCCCGCGACGAGGTCGCGCGCACGCACCCGGAGCACGCCGCGACCGTCGACCTGTACGTCGAGCGGTTCGCGCACGCCCTGCCGGGACCGGTGCCGGGCAGCGCCGAGGTCGTCGACGACCTGCGGGCGGCGGGCGTCCGGGTGCTCGGGCTCACGAACTGGTCCGCCGAGACGTACCACCACGGCGAGGCGGTCGCGCCCGTCATCGGACGGCTCGAGGCCGTCGTCGTGTCGGGCCGGGAGGGCGTGGTGAAGCCGGACCCGCGGATCTTCGCGGTGCTCGCCGAACGGCACGGGCTGGAGCCGGCGCGGACGGTGTTCGTCGACGACAGCCCTGCGAACGTCGCGGGCGCCGCGGCGCTGGGGTACCAGGCCGTGCTGTTCACGGGTGCGGCGGCGCTGCGGGGGGACCTCGTCGCGCGCGGGGCGCTGCCGGGCTGACGCGGTGGGCGGCACACCGGCCCGCGGGCGCCGCGGCGCTCTGCTTGGATCGGGGCCATGGCCAGCCGCTACGTGAGCGACAACGTCCGCGCCAACGTCAGCTTCGTCGTCGCCCTCGCGACCGCCGTCGGGGTGCTGGCGATCCGCGGGGACCGGCTCGGGGTCGGCCCCGGCGCGGCGGCGATCACGTTCTACCTCGCCATGTGGCCCGTCTTCACGGGTGTGTACCTGGTGTGGACGCACGTCACCTACGCCCGGCGCGGACCGCGGGGCCTGGTGGCGAGCGCGTGGCGCGAGCGCACCCTCGGGCGGCGGTGGTGGAACCGGCTGCTCGGGTACGGCGGGGCGACGAGCTGGACCATGGCCGCCGCCGTGGTCGCCGTCGCGGTCACGATCCTCATCGCGCAGGACCCCCGCTACCGCGACGACTGGACGTACATCGCGCTCGGGCTGGTCAACGTCGCGTGCTCCTGGGCGCAGATGGTCTACGCGTTCACCCTGCAGTACCTCCGGCTCGACCAGGGGCGGCGCGACGACGGGGAACGGCACCTGACGGTCGACGTCGAGGGGGACCCGCGGTTCGGCGACTACCTCACGCTCGCCGTGCTGCTGTCCGCCATGGCGGCGACGGTGTCGGGGCACATGCGGTCGCGGGCCGCGTGGACGCTGGCGCGCACGCACGTGCTGCTCGCGTTCGCCTTCAACTCCGTGGTCGTGGCGATGATGGTGTCGCTGCTGTTCGGCGGGCTCGGGTCCTGACCCGCGCGGCACTAGGATCGGTGCCCATGCGCCTGCTCTTCGCCGGGACGCCCGCGGTGGCGCTGCCCTCCCTGGACGCCCTGCTCGCCTCCCGCCACGAGGTCGTCGCCGTCCTGACCCGCCCCGACGCCCGCGCGGGCCGCGGCCGGACGCTCACGCCGAGCCCGGTCAAGGAGCGCGCGCTCGAGGCGGGCATCGAGGTGCTGACGCCGGCCACGCTCAAGGACCCCGAGGCGCAGGCGCGGATCGCCGCGATCGCCCCGGACGCCGCGCCCGTCGTGGCGTACGGCAACCTGGTCCCGCCCGCCGTGCTCGGCCTGCCGCGGCTCGGCTGGGTCAACCTGCACTTCTCCGTCCTGCCGGCCTGGCGCGGCGCGGCGCCGGTGCAGCACGCGATCATCGCCGGCGACGAGGTGACCGGGGCGTCGACGTTCCTGCTGGAGGCCGGGCTGGACACCGGGCCCGTGCTCGGCACGCTCACCGAGACCATCCGGCCGCTCGACACCTCGGGCGACCTGCTCGGGCGGCTCGCCGACGCCGGGTCCGACCTGCTGGTGAAGACCCTCGACGCGCTCGAGGACGGCGTCCTCACGCCCGTGCCGCAGCCCGCCGACGGCATCAGCCTCGCGCCGCGGCTCACGACCGACGACGCCCGCGTGCGGTGGCAGCACCCCGCCATGGCCGTCGACCGCCGGGTCCGAGGCTGCACGCCCGCGCCCGGCGCGTGGACCACCCTGCCCGACGGCGCGCGCCTCGGACTCGGCCCGGTGCGTCTCGTGCCCGAGGTGACCGACCTCGCCCCCGGCGCGGTGCGCGTCGGGCGCGGCGAGGTGCTGGTCGGCACCGGCACGCACGCCGTCCGCCTGGGGGAGGTGCGGCCCGCGGGCAAGCGCGCGATGGCCGCGGCCGACTGGGCGCGGGGCGCCCGGCTCGACGAGGGCACCGTGCTCGGCCGGGACGACGCGGCCGGCCAGGGGGTGCAGGCGTGAGCGAGCGGAGCGATCAGGGCGGCGGGGGTCGCCCGGGCGGTCGAGGCGGCCAGGGTGGTCGGCCGGGACCGTCGGGCCAGGGCGGCGAGCGGCGCCGCTCCGAGGAGCAGGGCCAGGGTGGCCGGCACCGCGACGCCGCCGGGCGCCAGCGCCCCGCGTCCCGCCTGGGCCCCCGCGACCGCACCGCCGCCGCGCCGTCCGCGCGCCGCCGGTCGTCCGACCCGGCCCGCACCGCGGCGTTCGACGTCCTGCGCACCGTGGCGGACTCCGACGCCTACGCGAACCTCGTGCTGCCCCCGCTGCTGCGCGAGCGCGGCATCCGGGGCCGCGACGCGGGCTTCGCCACCGAGCTGGCGTACGGCACCCTCCGGCTCCAGGGCCGGTACGACGCGGTCCTGGCCCAGTGCACCGGACGCTCGCTCGACCAGGTCGACCCGCCGGTGCTCGACGCGCTGCGGCTCGGCGCGCACCAGCTGCTCGGCATGCGGGTGCCGCCGCACGCCGCGGTGTCCGAGACCGTCGGGCTCGTGCGCGAGCAGGTCGGCGCGGGGCCCGCGCAGTTCGTGAACGCGGTGCTGCGGGCCGTGTCCCGCGAGCCGCTCGACGTCTGGCTCGAGCGGATCGGGGACGCGGCCGACCCGGCGGGCACCGAGGCCGTGGCCCGGCTGTCGGCCGTCGACAGCCACCCCGCCTGGGTCACCCGCGCGCTGCGCGAGGCCCTGGTCGGCCACGGGCGGCAGGCCGACGAGCTCGGCGCGCTGCTCGCGGCGGACAACGAGGCGCCGCGGGTGTCGCTGGTCGCGCGGCCGGGGCTCGCCGACCGCGACGACCTGCTCGCCGCCGCCGGCCCCGACGCCGCCCCGGGCCGGTGGTCGCCGACCGCGGTCACGCTCGCGGGCGGCGGCGACCCGGCCGGCCTGTCCGCCGTGCGCGCCGGGACCGCGGGCGTGCAGGACGAGGGCAGCCAGCTGGTCGCGCTCGCGCTGGCGGACGCGCCGCTCGACGGCCCCGACGCGCGCTGGCTCGACCTGTGCGCCGGCCCCGGCGGCAAGGCCGCCCTGCTGGCCGCGCTCGCGGGGGAGCGCGGCGCGCGGCTCGTGGCCAACGAGGTGCAGCCGCACCGCGCCCGGCTCGTGCGGCAGGCGGTGTCCGCCGCGCCCGAGGGCGCCGTGGAGGACGTGCGGGTCGGCGACGGCCGCGAGGTCGGCGAGGCCGAGCCCGGCGGCTACGACCGCGTGCTGCTCGACGCCCCGTGCACGGGGCTGGGTGCGCTGCGGCGCCGCCCGGAGTCGCGCTGGCGGCGCACGCCGTCGGACCTGGCCCAGCTCACGGTCCTGCAGCGGGACCTGCTCGGGTCGGCCCTGCGCGCGGTGCGGGTCGGCGGGGTCGTCGCCTACGTCACGTGCTCGCCGGTGCTGGCCGAGACCCGGCTCGCAGTGCTCGACGCCACGCGCGCCGCGCGCAAGGCCGGGCTGGAGGTCGAGGTGCTCGACGCGCCGGCCGTGCTGCACGGCATCGCGCCCGGCCTCGACCTGCCCGAGCGGGAGGACGCGCAGCTCTGGCCGCACGCGCACGGCACCGACGCCATGCACCTCACGCTGCTGCGCCGGACTGCCTGACCACCCCGGTGCCGGGCGACCGGCGGGTCGCGGCGGGCGCCGATACCCTGGGCGGGTGCACGCGCAGATCAGCCCCAGCATCCTGTCCGCCGACTTCACCAACCTCGAGCGCGACCTGCACCGGATCAGCCGGGCCGACTGGGCGCACGTGGACGTCATGGACAACCACTTCGTGCCCAACCTCACGCTCGGGCTGCCGGTCGTGCGGCGGATCATCGAGGTGTCGCCGGTGCCGATCGACGTGCACCTCATGATCGAGGCCGCCGACCGGTGGGCCGTCGACTACGCGCACGCCGGCGCCGCCTCCGTCACTTTCCACGCCGAGGCCGCGCAGGCCGCCGTCCGGCTGGCCCGGGAGATCCGCGCGGCCGGCGCCCGGGCGAGCATCGCGCTGCGGCCGGCGTCGCCCGTCGAGCCGCTGCTGGACCTGCTGCCGGAGTTCGACATGGTGCTCGTCATGACCGTCGAGCCCGGGTTCGGCGGCCAGGCGTTCATCGAGGGCACGCTGCCGAAGATCCGCCGGCTGCGCGCCGCGATCGACGAGCAGGGCGCCGACACGTGGATCCAGGTCGACGGCGGGGTGTCCCGCGACACCGTCGAGACCGTGGCCGCCGCCGGGGCGAACGTCTTCGTCGCCGGGTCCGCGGTCTACGGGGCCGACGACCCGAACGCGGAGATCGACGCGCTGCGCGGCCTGGCGGACGGCGCGCTGGCGCGGCGCTGACGGGCGCAGACCACGACCGGCCATCCGCGGAGGGCGCGATCGGCGCCCTCGCACCGGGCGCCCCGCCGCTGACCCCCGGCCCCGCGCAGGCGGGAATGCCGCGTGTGGCATCATCGTTCGGTAGAACACACACACGTGCTCCGGGGTCGGTGAAAGTCCGAGCCGGCGGTGACAGTCCGCGACCCGCAGACGCCTCACGGCGCGAGCGGTTGACCTGGTGGAACTCCAGGACCGACGGTGAAAGTCCGGATGGGAGGAGTCGTGGCGGCGTGCTCGGCGTGAGCCGGGTGCGCCGTGGACGTCGTGCACCCGTGCGCCGCCCGCACCCCGGAGACCTGTCGGTCGGAGGGAGCGGGAGTGGGCACGCGGACGGCGGTCGAGCCGGCTGAGGTCGAGCGGGACGCGATGGCGCGCGCCCTGGACCTCGCCCGCCGCGGGCCCGCGCACGGGCCGAACCCGCGCGTCGGCTGCGTGCTGCTCGGCCCCGGTGCCCGCGTCCTGGGCGAGGGCTGGCACCGCGGCGCGGGGACCCCGCACGCCGAGGTCGCCGCGCTCGCCGACGCCCGGGCTCGCGGGCACGACGTCCGCGGCGCCACCGCCGTCGTCACGCTCGAACCCTGCGACCACACGGGACGCACCGGACCGTGCTCGGTCGCGCTGCTGGAGGCCGGCGTCGCGCGCGTCGTCGTCGCCGTCCCCGACCCCAACCCGGCCGCCGCCGGGGGAGCCGCGCGGCTGCGCGCCGCCGGCGTCGAGGTGGTGCTCGGCGTCGAGGAGACCGCCGGCCGGGAGCTGCTCGGCCCGTGGCTGCGTGCCGTCGAGCGGGGGCGTCCGCACGTGACGCTCAAGCTCGCCGCCACGCTCGACGGCCGCGTCGCCGCCGCGGACGGGTCGAGCCGGTGGATCACCTCGCCCGAGGCCCGTGCGCACGCGCACGCCCTGCGCGCGGAGGTGGACGCCCTGGTCGTCGGCACCGGCACCGCGCTGACGGACGACCCCGCGCTCACCGCGCGCGCCGCCGACGGGACCCTGGCCGCGCACCAGCCCCTGCGGGTCGTCGTCGGCGAGCGGGACCTGCCGGCCGGCGGGCGGCTCGCCGGCCCGGGCGGCGAGGTGCTGCACCTGCGGACCCGCGAGCCGCGCGCGGCGCTGGCCGCGCTGCACGAGCGCGAGGTCCGCCGGGTGCTCGTCGAGGGCGGGCCCACGCTCGCGGCGGCGTTCCTGCGCGCCGGGGTCGTGGACGAGGTGCACGCGTACCTGGCCCCGGTGCTGCTGGGCGCTGGTCGTCCCGCTGTGGCCGACCTGGGCATCGGGACGATCGGGGACGCGCTGCGGCTGCGGACCCGCGAGGTGCGACAGCTGGGGCCCGACGTGCTCGTCGTGGCCGACGTCGAGGAGGAGGAGCGCTGATGTTCACCGGCATCGTCGAGGAGGTCGGCACCGTGGTGCAGCTGGACCTGGCCCCGGGCGGGACGGGCGGGGCGTGCGGCGACGCCGCCGCCGGGGACGACCGCGACGCGCGGCTCGTGCTGCGCGGCCCGCTGGTCACCTCGGACGCCCGGCACGGCGACTCGATCGCGGTGTCCGGGGTCTGCCTCACCGTCACCGACCTCCCCGGTGACGGCACCTTCGTCGTCGACGTCATGCCGGAGTCGCTGCGGCGCACCGCGCTCGCCGACCTGGCGCCCGGCTCGCCGGTCAACCTCGAGCGCGCCGTGCGCGCCGACGCCCGCCTCGGCGGCCACGTCGTCCAGGGCCACGTCGACGGCGTGGGCACCGTCCGGCGGCGGACGCCGGGCCCACGGTGGGACGAGGTGGAGATCGCGCTCGACCCGGCGCTCGCCCGGTACGTCGCCGAGAAGGGCTCCGTCGCGGTCGCCGGCGTCTCGCTCACCGTGACAGCGGTCGGGCCGGACTGGTTCGGGGTGTCGCTCATCCCGACCACGCTCGCCGAGACGACGCTCGGGGACGCCGCCGTCGGGACCCGGGTGAACCTCGAGGTCGACGTGCTCGCCAAGTACGTCGAGCGGCTGCTGTCCGCCGGCGCGGTCGCCGGGGCCGGCACGACCGCGGGGGTGGCGCGGTGACCGCCGTCGAGCCGATCGCGCTCGGCACCGTCGAGCAGGCCCTCGACGAGCTCCGCGCGGGGCGCCCGGTGCTCGTCGCCGACTCCGAGGACCGCGAGAACGAGGCCGACGTCATCCTGGCCGCCGCGCTCGCCACGCCGGAGTGGGTCGCCTGGACCATCCGGCACTCGTCGGGCTACCTGTGCGCGCCCATGACCGGGGCCCGCGCGGACGCCCTCGACCTGCCGCTGATGGTCCCGCAGAGCCAGGACCCCCGGCGGACCGCGTACACCGTGACCGTCGACGCCGCGCACGGCGTGGCGACCGGCATCTCCGCCGCCGACCGCACGCGCACCCTGCACGTCCTCGCGGACCCCGCGTCGGGCACCGAGGACCTCATCCGTCCCGGGCACGTCCTGCCCCTGCGGGCCGTGCCGGGCGGCGTGCTGCACCGCGCGGGGCACACCGAGGCCGCCGTCGACCTGTGCCGGCTCGCCGGGGTCGAGCCGGTCGCCGCGATCGCCGAGCTCGTGCACGACGACGGCACGATGATGCGGCTGCCCGCCACCGCGGCCCTGGCGCGCGAGCACGGCCTGGTCGTGCTCACCATCGCCGACCTGATCGCGTGGCGCACCGCGCACGACGACCTGCCCGCCGAGCCCGCGCCGGGTGCCGAGGCGGCCGCGGCCGCGCCGGGGCGCCGGGTGCACCGCGCGCACAGCGCCGTCCTGCCGACCCGGCACGGCGACTTCCGGGTGCACGCCTACCGCGACCTGCGGACGGGCGCCGACCACGTCGCGCTGGTCGCCGCGCAGGGCCTCGCCGACCAGCCCGTGGTGCGGGTGCACTCCGAGTGCCTGACCGGGGACGCGTTCGGCTCCGCACGCTGCGACTGCGGCCCGCAGCTCGACGCCGCGCTGGACCTGGCGGCGCGCGAGGGCGGCGCGGTCGTCTACCTGCGCGGGCACGAGGGCCGGGGGATCGGCCTGCTCGCGAAGATCGGCGCCTACTCCCTGCAGGACCAGGGGCGGGACACCGTCGAGGCGAACATCGACCTCGGCTGGCCCGCCGACCGGCGCGAGTACGGCGCCGCCGCGGCGATCCTCGCGGACCTCGGCGCCCGGCGGATCACCCTGCTCACCAACAACCCGGCCAAGGTCGCCGGGCTCACGGCCCACGGCATCGAGGTGGCCGACGTGCGCGGCCTCGAGGTCGGGCGGACCGCGCACAACGAGGCCTACCTGCGCACCAAGGCGCGGGCGATGGGGCACCTGCTGCCCGGCCTCGACGCGCACCCCACCAGCACACCCACCACCCCCACCAGCACACCCACCACCCCCACCAGCACACCCACCACCCCCACCAGCACACCCACCACCCCCACGGGCCCCACCCCCTCGGGCCCGGCCACCACGTCTCGCACGGAGGACGCACGATGAGCGGCAGCGGCGCTCCCACCCTCACCACCGACGGCAGCGGCCTGCGGGTCGCCGTCGTCGCGGCCAGCTGGCACACCACCGTCATGGACGGCCTGCTCGCCGGCTCCCGGCGCGCGCTCGCCGCCGTCGGCGTCACCGACGTCCGCGAGGTGCGCGTGCCCGGCACGTTCGAGCTCCCGGTCGCGGCCGGCCGGCTCGCCCGGTCCGGGGACTACGACGCGGTCGTCGCGCTCGGCGTCGTCATCCGCGGCGGCACCCCGCACTTCGACTACGTCTGCCAGGCCGCGACCTCCGGCCTCACCGACGTCGCCGTGCAGACCGGCGTCCCGGTCGGGTTCGGCGTGCTCACCTGCGACGACGAGGCCCAGGCGCTCGACCGCGCGGGCCTCGAGGGCTCGCACGAGGACAAGGGCGCGGAGGCGGCGGAGGCGGCGGTCGCGACCGTCGTCGCGCTGCGCGGGCTGTGAACGTCCTCGGCTGGCTGTTCGACGCCCAGCTCGTCGTCGCCGGGCACCCCGTCCTCTGGCGGGAGGTGATCGGCAACCTGTTCGGCCTCGCGTCCGCGCTCGGCGGCCTGCGCCGCAAGGTGTGGGCGTGGCCCGTGGGCATCGTCGGCAACGTGCTGCTGTTCACCGTGTTCCTCGGGGGCGTGTTCCACACCCCGCAGGCCCGTGACCTCTACGGTCAGGCGGGCCGGCAGGTGTTCTTCGTCGCCGTCGCGGTCTACGGCTGGGTGCGCTGGTCGCAGGCCCGCCGCGTCGCGCGCGAGCACGGCGACCCCGACGCGCCGGCCGTGGTGCCTCGGTGGGCCGGGCGGTCGGGCTGGATCCAGCTCGGGGTCGTCGGCGTCCTCGGGACCGTCGTGTGCGCCCTGGTCTTCCAGGCCCTCGGGTCGTGGGGGCCGTGGGCGGACGCGTGGATCTTCGTCGGCTCCCTGCTTGCGACCTACGGCATGGCACGCGGCTGGATCGAGTTCTGGCTCATCTGGATCGCCGTCGACGCCGTCGGCGTGCCCCTGCTGCTCAGCGCGGGCTACTACCCGTCGGCGTTCCTGTACCTCGTGTACGCGGGCGTCGTGATCTCGGGCTTCGTCGTCTGGTGGCGGGCACGGCGCGAGTCCGAGCCGCAGCAGGTCACGGCGGCGGCGGGGGTCGAGGGGTGAGCGCCCGGGCGCTGGACGCCGGACCGGGGGAGGGCGTCCGACCGTCTACCCTGGCGGGCGTGAAGACGTTCGACGCGCTGTTCGCTGAGCTCACCGAGAAGGCGGCCACCCGGCCCGCAGGATCGGGCACCGTCAAGGAGCTGGACGCCGGCGTCCATGCGATCGGCAAGAAGATCGTCGAGGAGGCCGCCGAGGTCTGGATGGCCGCCGAGCACGAGGGCGACGCCCGCACCGCCGAGGAGATCTCCCAGCTCCTCTACCACCTGCAGGTGCTCATGGTCGCGAAGGGCCTCACGCTCGAGGACGTGTACGCCCACCTCTGACCGGCCCCGGCCCGCTCGACCCCGCCGCCCCCTGCCACACCTGAACACCCCCGGAGAACCCCCGTGCTGAGGATCGCCGTCCCGAACAAGGGCTCGCTCGCCGAGCCCGCCTCCGACATGCTGCGCGAGGCGGGCTACCGCCAGCGCCGCGACTCCCGCGAGCTCGTCCTGCCCGACGCCGACAACGGCGTCGAGTTCTTCTTCCTGCGCCCCCGCGACATCGCCGTCTACGTCGGCACCGGCACCGTCGACGTCGGCATCACCGGCCGCGACCTGCTGCTCGACTCCGAGTCGCCCGCCACCGAGCACCTGCAGCTCGGCTTCGCCCGGTCGACCTTCCGGTTCGCGACCCAGGCCGGCCAGATGAACGACGTCCGTGAGGTCGCCGGCCGGCGCGTCGCCACGTCGTACCCCGTGCTCGTGGCCGACTACCTGCGCGGCCAGGGCGTCGTGCCGTCCGAGGTCGTCCGGCTGGACGGCGCCGTCGAGACCGCGATCCGGCTCGGCGTGGCCGACGTGATCGCCGACGTCGTCGAGACCGGCACCACCCTGCGCGCGGCCGGCCTCGACGTCTTCGGCGAGCCGATCCTCAGGTCCGAGGCCGTGCTCGTGCGCCGGGCCGACGTCGAGGAGCCCGCCGGTCTCGACGTGCTCACCCGTCGGATCCAGGGCGTGCTGACCGCCCGCGAGTACGTCCTCATGGACTACGACGTGCCGACCGCGCTCGTCGAGCAGGCCGTCGCCATCACCCCCGGCCTCGAGTCTCCGACGGTGTCGCCCCTGCACAACCGCGACTGGTCCGCCGTCCGCGCCATGGTGCGGCGCTCCGAGACCAACCGCGTCATGGACGCGCTGTACGACGTCGGCGCGCGGGCCATCCTCGTCACGTCGATCCACGCCTGCCGGCTCTGACCCGGGGCGACAGGCGATGACGGGGGAGCCGAGGCGAGACTCGGGCGGCAGGCGATGACGGGGGAGTCGGGGCGGGGCCCGGGCGGCGGGGACGGCGGACCGGTCCCGGGCCGCGGCGGCGGTGGTGGTGCGGGCGACGGTTCGCCCGGCGGGGCCGACTCCGGGCGAGGCGGTGGCGACGCCGGCCGGCGGCCCGCGCTCGACGACGTGTTCCGCCCGCGCGCCGCGCGCGTGGTGACCGGCGCGCTGGCCGTCGTCGTCGCCCTGGCGACCGCCCTGCTGATCGTGCTGCTCGCCACCACCGGCGTCGAGGGCTGGTCCACGGCCGACCTCAGCGGGATCGCGCTCGTCGGTCTGGCGATCGTCGGGTTCCTGTGGCGGCAGGCCACCGTCTCCGCCACGCCCACCGCGGAGGGGCTGCGGGTCCGGAACCTCGCGAGCACCCGGACCGTCGCGTGGGGCGAGATCGTCTGGGTGCGGTTCGGCGAGGGCCGGCCGTGGGTCCAGCTGGACCTCGACGACGGGGACACCCTCGCGGTGATGGGCGTGCAGCGCTCCGACGGCGAGCGGGCCCGGCGCGAGGCGAAGCGGCTGGCGACCCTGGTGGCCGTGCGCCAGCGCGCCGACGGGGACGACTAGTTCTCCAGCCGACCCGGCAGGTGGGGGAGCACCGGCACGCCGCACCGGTGTGCGCGTGCGCCGCGCGCCGTGCGCCCGGACCGCGCAGCGGTGCGCCCGCGCCACGCACCGCGCGGCCGGACCGCGCGCTGATGCGACCGCGCCACGCGCCACGCGCCACGCGCCATGCGCCATGCGCCATGCGCCCGGACCGCGCGGCCGCCCCCGCGCGGCCGTCCACGCACCGTGCGCCCGCAGCGCTCGACGAGACGCGTCAGAACGGCGGTGGGTCGTCCTCGGCTCCGCGCCCTGGCGGGGGCGTTCTGGTACTCGGCGGCGGTTGGTGACCCGCGGTGGTCGGCAGTCCGCCGCCCGAGGCGCTTCGCGGCGGGCCGCCAGCGGTGCTCGGCGACTGGCCACCGGCGGTGGTCGGCGACGGCACGCGCGTGCCGCCGGGCGGCGGGGTGCCGCGGGCGCGGCGGGGTCCGGTGAGGTGTTCGGTGGGCTGGCCGGTGCCGGGACGGGTGCGGTAGCGGTGGCCGGTGGGGTCGGTCCAGTCGTGCACCCCGGGTTCGGGTTGGCGCGCGTCGAACCGGGCCTGGTGCTTCGCGCGGTGGTGGCGGGGGCAGGCCGGTCCGAGGTTGGTGTGGCTGGTGGTGCCCGGAGGTCGGGGGTCGTCGGGCGCGGGTGACCAGTCGTCGCTGTGGTCGAGGTCGCACCGGTGTGCGGGCACGGGGCAGCCGGGGAAGGTGCAGGTCCGGTCCCGGAACCTGACGTGGTCGGCGAGGGCGGCGGGCGGCCGGTAGGTCGTGCGTCCGACGTCCAGGACCGAGCCGGACAGGTCGTCGACGACCAGGCGGCGCCAGACGCCGCCCTGGGCGAGGGCGCGTGCGGTCGTGGCGTCGATCGGTCCGTAGCCGGCGAGGTCCGCCGGGGTGTCGTCCTGGCCGATGAGGGAGGACAGCGGGACGGTCACCAGGACGTGGGTGCGCGGGTCGCGCGGCCCGGCGGTCCGGGAGGAGCCCGGGGACGACGCGGACGCAGGGGCGCGGGTGACCCCGGCGTCGATGTCGGCGTCGCCGCAGACCCTGTCACCCACCCCGCCGCGGATCGTCGTGCCGCCGCCGACCTCGCCGTGGGCCGTCGTGCCGCCGCCCACTCCGCCGTGGGTCGTCGTCCCGGCTCGCGCCCGGCCGCCATCCTTCGGCGTCGGCAGGAACCCCGGGACCGCCGCGGGCGAGGTCTCGGCGTCGCTGCCGGTGGCGGGCGGCGCGCCGGTCAGGACGGCGTCGACGAGTCCGTCGGCGCGCAGCTGGTCGAGAGTGCGGGGGTCGCCGCCGGCGCGGGCGGAGCGGGCCGCCTGCTCCAGGGCGGTGTCGATCCCGACCGCGTGCTCGGCGGGCAGCACGACGTGCATCTCAGCCATCTGGTCGGGCAGCGCCCGCGGGTGGGTGACGCGCCGCTGTGCGCGGGCCGCGTCGCGCCGGTCCTGCGCGTGCTCGGGGTCCACGTCGAGCAGGGCGCGCTCGAGGTCGGCCCGGACCTGGCTGACCGTCGAGTGCTCCGCGCGGGGCAGCACGTAGTCCTGCACCGGCTGGGACACCCAGGTCACCTGGTCGGCGAGCCGGGCGGCGATCGCGCGGGCCGCCGGCACGCTGATCCGGCCGGCCCGCAGCGCCTGCCCGGTGGCGGCGAGGTCGCCGGAGAACTCGCTGCCTTCCCGTACGAGGGCGGCGGTGTCCTGAGGTGACCGCTGCAGCCGGGCGGACAGTGCCGTGGCCGCGACCCGCTCGGGGGTGATTCCGGTGCCGCGGCCGGAGCGCGGGTCCGGTCGCGGGGCCATGCCGGGGCGCCGGGCCAGCTCGACCGCGACCGCCGCGAGGTTCGCGTGCACCCACCCGGCCATGCGGGCGAACCCGGCGGCGAGCTCGGCGAGGTCGTAGTCGTCGAGCGAGCGCGGGTCCAGGGCCTCGAGCAGCCGCACCAGCGGGCTCCCGGTCGGGGTGCGGTCGAGCGCCTCCTCCAGCTGCTCGTGCCGCGGCAGGCCGGGGTCGAGGTACTCCGCGACCACGGCGGCCGCGGCCTCGGCCCCGCCCGGGCGCGGGTCCCCGCCCGCGCAGTCGGACCCACCGCCGCACGTGCCGCCGCACCCGCCGCCGCACGCGCCGTCGGACGTGCCGCCGCACCCAGGCCCGCGCACCCTGCGGCCCGGCTCGGCGCCGGGCTCGGGAGCGGGTTCGTGCAGGTCAGCGGGCATGTCACCACCCTACGGACGAGCACTGACACGCCATGTGCCCGGCGTCACGAACCTGGGGACGCGTCGGGTGATCGGCCCTGTGGAGGACTCGGCGTCCGCGCGGCGAGCGGCCGGATCCGCTGCGGCCGCGCCCCGCCCGCGTCCCGCCCGTGTCCCGCTCGCGTCGCGGGGTCTCGGCCGGCCGCGCGGGTCGTGCGGGGGCGGCGCGGGCCGGTCGTGGAGGTCCCGGGTGCTCAGGCCCCGCGCGCCAGCCGCGCCGCGTGCGCGCCGGCAGCGGCGGCCGCGAGGAACGCCGCCGGGTCCTGCGCCAACCCGCGGCCCATCGTCGACAGCCGGACCGGCGACCCGCCGAGCGCAGTGAGCAGGTCGGTGCCCGCCGCCACCTCCACGAGCCGGTGTCGGCCCGCGGGCTCGCCGAGCGACCGGGCCTGGTGGGCGACCCGCCGCCCGACGGCCGCGAGATGGGCGTCGAGGTGCTCCTGGGGGTCGGGCACGCGCAGGCCGGGCTCCCCGCCGTCGTCGGACCCGGCGTCGCCCGCACCCGGCGTCGCCGCCGGCTCGAACACCGGCACCACCACGTCCGCCGGCGCCAGCGCCACCCGCCCGTAGGCCGTCAGCGAGTGGTGCGACACGCCGAGGTGCCGCTCCCGCGCGTCGGCCCCGGACACGCGCAGGGACGCCACGGGGCGCCCGCCGAGGACCGCTGCGGCGTTCACGGCCTCCCCGGCGGCGACGCCCGAGAAGCCCCACCGCGTGCCGGTGCCGAGGTTGCCGGGCCCCTGCGCGACGACGACCACGTCCGCGCCGACGACGTGCCGCGCGGCGAGCAGGGCGGTGTGCAGGGTGACGGCCTCGTGGTCGCCGCCGAACGCCTGCCCGGCGGTGAGGCACGCCTCGATCCACCCGGCGTCGCGCAGCCCCGCGACGGCCATGGAGAACCAGGCGGGCAGGGCGCCGCCGTCGGTCATCACGTAGGCGACGCGCAGCGGCGGCACCCCCGCGCCCGGCCGGGACAGCAGCGCGTCGGCGTACCGGACGCCCGCGACGACGGCCGGCAGGGCGGAGTGCAGGTCGGCGACGACGACGGGCAGGCCCGCGAGGTCGTCGGCGTCGCGCAGGACGTCGTGGTGCGGCGACTCCTGGTCGTCGACCCCGAGCACCATCGTCTGCAGCGGGGTGTACCGCGCCTTGACCAGGTGGCCCGGGCCCGCGGGCGGGTCGGCGGGCAGCCGGTCGGGGGACCCGGGGGCGACGACGAGCGCGTAGCCACCGGTCCCCAGCCCGCGCGCGAGCGCCGACACGTTGAGAAGCACGGTGTCGCCGACGAGCAGGTCGCCGACGAGGGCGGGGTAGGCCAGCGCCCGCACGGTCACGGGGTCGGGCCCGGACACGCCGTCGGCGACGACGACCGTCAGCTCCTGGGCCCCGGGCCACGACCGACCGACCTGCTCCACCGTGCCCGAGCGCCATGTGATCACCAGACCACGCTACCGGCCACTACGGTTGTCCCCGATGCCCGAACAGATCCACCCCGCCGAGCGGCTGCTCAACCTCGTCATCGCCCTGGTGCACACGCCCGGCCGGATGACGAAGGAGCAGATCCGCCGCACGGTCGCGGGCTACGGCGACGCCCCGTCCGACGAGTCGTTCGAGCGGATGTTCGAGCGCGACAAGGACGCGCTGCGCGAGCTCGGCATCCCGGTCGCGACCGTGACGTCGGCGGGGCACGGCGACGACATCGGCTACCGGATCGACCAGGACGCGTACGCGCTGCCGCCGCTGGAGCTGACCTCGGCCGAGCTGGGTGCGCTGTCGCTGGCCGCGGAGTTCTGGCAGGACCGGTCGGTGCGGGCGGACACGTCGCGCGCGCTCACCAAGCTGCGCGCGGTCGGCGCGGGCGCGGGGTCGAGCGACCTCGCGGCCGGGCTCGCCCCGCGGGTACGGGCCGGCGGCGACGCGTTCCCGCCGCTGCTCGACGCGGTGCAGGCGCGGCAGCGGGTCCGGTTCACCTACCGGGCGGCGAGCACGGGCGAGGTGCGCGAGCGGCTCGTGGAGCCGTGGCGCCTCGTGGCGCGCCGCGGCGGGTGGTTCCTGGTCGGCTTCGACGTGGACCGCGACGGCACGCGCTCGTTCCGGCTCAGCCGGATCGAGGGCCGGGTCCGCGCGGTCGGCGCGGCGGGGGCGTTCGACGCGCCGACGCCGGAGCAGACCGAGGCCGCGCTGCTGTCCTGGGACGTCCGCGACGAGCGCACGGCAGTGCTGGCGCTGCGGGCCGAGCGCGCGGAGGCGCTCCGGGCGCGCGGCGAGCCTGCCGACCTGCCGGCCGACGCCGCGCCGGAGCTGCGGGCCGCCGTCGCGGACCGCGACCTCGTGCGCGTGGCCTACCGCGCGACGTGGGAGCTCGCGGAGGAGGTGGCGGGGTACGGCGACGCCGTGCTGGTCGCGGACCCGCCCGAGCTGCGCGACGCCGTGCTCGGGCTGCTGCGGGTCGCCGCGACGCTCGACGGGGGAGACGCCGGCCCCACCACCACGGGCGCCGAGCCCACCACCACCGGCGCCGAGCCCGGCACCACCGACACCGAGGAGCCCCGCCGTGGCTGAGCGCGCGAGCGAGCGGCTGCTGCGCCTGCTCGGGATGATCGGCTACCTCGACCGCAACGACGGCGTGTCCGTCGAGCAGCTGGCCGAGCACTTCGGGGTGACCCCGTCGCAGGTGATGGCGGACGTCGACACGCTCTGGATGAGCGGGACGCCCGGCTACTACCCGCACGACCTCATCGACTTCGACGCGGACTCCTACGACCGCGGCGAGATCCGGCTGACGGAGTCCCGCGGCATGACCCGCCCGCTGCGCCTCGGCACCCGTGAGGCGGTGACGCTGCTCGCGGCGCTGCGCGCGATGGTCGCGGACCTCGGCCCGACCCTCGACCCGGAGCAGGTGGAGGTGCTGCGCTCGACGCTGGCCAAGCTGACGGCGGCGACCGGGGAGGCCGCGGGCGCGGTCGACGTGCGGCTGGCGGTCGACGGCCGGCCGGAGGTGGTCGCGCAGATCCGGCGGGCGCTGGCGACGGGCCGCCGGCTGCGGATCCGGTACGTGAACGCCTCCGACGTGACCAGCGACCGCGACGTGGACCCGCTGCGGATGACGACGAGCGACGAGCGGTCGTACCTGCAGGCGTGGTGCCTGCGGGCGGGCGACGAGCGGCTGTTCCGCCTGGACCGTGTGCTCGCGGCGGAGGTGCTGGACGTCCCGGCGGAGCCGCACCCCGGTGCCGGCCGCGGGGCGACGGCGGAGTTCCGGTTCGACCTCGAGGGCGACGTGGCGACGCTGCACCTGCGCAGCACGGGCCGCTGGGTCGCGGAGACGGTCCCGGTCGAGGACGTGCGCAACCTGCCGGACGGGTCGTTCGAGGTGGACGTGCGCGTCGGCCAGCGGGCGTTCCTGCGCAGCCTCCTGCTCCAGGCCGCCGACGACGTGCTGGGGGTGCGCCCGCCGGAGGTCGCGCGCGACGTGGCGACCCGGGCCCGGGCGGCGCTCGCCGCGTACGGCCCGCTGGCCGGCCCTCCCGATCCCTCGCCCGCCGAGCCCACGCCCGCCGCGGGCTGACGGGATAGGTTGGCCCGATGGTCTGGGTGGTCGTGTGGTCGGTGCTGGTCGTCGGCACCCTGGTCGGCGCGTTCTTCCTCGGCCGCGACCTGTGGCGCCGGTTCCGCGCGCTCGTCGCCGAGCTGCGGGAGGCGTCCGAGGTGCTCGGGCAGCTCGCGGAGCACGCATCGACGCTCGCCGAGCAGGCGCAGGAGGCCGAGCGCGCCGCGCGCGCCGCCCGGGAGGCCGCGCTGCTGCCGGATCCCGACGAGGCGCGGGACCGCTGGGCGGTGCTCCGCGAGCAGGCGCACGAGCGCCGGGAGCGCCGGCGCGAGCGCGACCGCCGGACCCGCGAGGGCTGGCGCGCCTACACGCGCTGACCCCCGCGCGCGCCCCGCGCCGCACGCGCCGCACCCGCCCCGCGACCGGTTCACCCGCACCGGGGGTGGTGCCGGTTAGGATCGACGGGTCAACGTCTCCCGTCCGACAGGAACGTCATGAACGCCCTGAAGCCCTGGCACATCGGTGTGCTGCTCGTCGTGATCCTCCTGCTGTTCGGGGCGCGACGGCTGCCGGACCTGGCGAAGTCCGTGGGCGAGTCCCTGCGCATCTTCAAGCGGGAGGTCAAGGACCTGTCGGAGGACGAGCCGCGCACCGCGCCCGCGCCGCCCCCGACGGCCGACCCGGCCCCGCCGCTCGCGCAGGGCCCCGTCGTCAACCCCGCCCCGTCCGCGGCGCCCGCGCCCTCGCTCGACCAGCCCGGCCACCAGCCTCCGGCGAGCGGCAGCACCACCCCCAGCGCCTGATCCGTGGCGCGCAAGAGGCGGCCCGACCCCGAGGGCCGGATGCCCCTGCGCGAGCACCTGCTCGAGCTGAGGAAGCGGCTGTTCCTGGCCGCGATCGGGCTGGCGGTCGGCGCGGTGGCCGGCTGGTTCCTGTACGAGCCGGTGTTCGAGCTGCTCCAGCAGCCGCTGCTCGACACGGCGGCGGGTCGCGACGGCAGGGTGTCGGTGAACTTCGCCGGCCTGGCCAGCGCGTTCGACATGCAGATCAAGGTGGCGCTGTTCCTCGGCGTCATCGTGTCGAGCCCGTGGTGGCTGTACCAGCTGTGGGCGTTCATCACGCCCGGCCTGACCCGCCGGGAGAAGCGGTCGGCCGTCGGGTTCCTCGCGGCCTCGGTGCCGCTGTTCCTGGCCGGCGCGGGCCTGTCGGCCTGGACGCTGCCGACCGCGGTCAAGGTGCTGACGGACTTCACGCCGGAGGGCGCCTCGAACTTCATCGACGCGCAGGCCTACCTGAGCTTCGTCATGCGGTTCGTCCTGGCGTTCGGCCTGGCGTTCGTGCTGCCGGTGGTCATGGTGTGCATCAACCTGGTCGGCCTGGTCCGCGCGAGCACGTGGGCCAAGGGCTGGCGGTGGGCGGTGCTGCTCGCGTTCGTGTTCGCCGCGGTGATGACGCCGACGCCGGACGCGATCACGATGATCGTCATGGCCCTGCCCATCTGCGGGCTGTACTTCGCGGCGCTGGGCGTGTGCGTCCTGCACGACCGGCGCGCGGACAAGCGGCTGGCAGAGGCCGAGCACGCCCGGGGCGCCGAGGGCCTCGGCGGCACCAGCACCGGCACCGCGGACGGGACGCTCGCCACGTGAGCCACCTCGGGGTGGTGGTGAACCCCGTGGCGGGCAAGGGGCGCGGGACCGGTGTGGGTGCGGCGGTGCTGGACGCGCTGCGCCGCCGCGGGCACCGGGTCGAGGACCTGACCGCCCGGGACCTGCGCACCGCGACGGCGCACGCGCGCCGCGCGGCGGTGGCGGGGCTCGACGCGCTCGTGGTGGTCGGCGGCGACGGCCTGGTGCACCTGGGCGCGAACGTCGTGGCCGAGACGGACCTGCCGCTGGGCATCGTCGCGGGCGGCACGGGCAACGACGTGGCGCGCGCCCTCGGGCTGCCCCGCGGGGACGTCGCGGCGTCGGTCGCGGCGATCGAGCGCGCGCTGCTGACGGGGCCCCGCACGATCGACGCGGTCCGGGTGGGTTCGCCCGCTCAGGCCGCCCGCGAGTGGTACCTGGGCGCGCTGTCCTGCGGCATCGACGCGGCCGTGAACGCGCGCGCCAACGCGCTCGCCTGGCCGCGGGGCTCCGCCCGCTACGTGCGCGCGCTCGTGCCCGAGCTGCGGGCGTTCCGCCCGTACGGCTACCGGCTCACCACGGACGAGGGCGTCTGGGAGTCGGCGGGCACCGTGGTCGTCGCGGCCAACGGCCCGTGGATCGGCGGGGGCATCCGGATCGCCCCGGACGCGCGCCTGGACGACGGGCTGCTCGACGTCGTCGTGGCCGGCCCGTTCAGCCGGGCCGGCGTCGTCCGGATCTTCCCCGGCATGTACGCCGGCCGGCACGTGCGGCACCCGCAGGTGCAGGTGATCCGCAGCCGCCGCGTGCTCGTGGAGCCCGCGCCGCACCTCGGTGGGACGCCGCCCGAGGCGCACGCCGACGGCGAACGGATCGGCGCGCTGCCGCTGCTCGCGGAGGTCGTGCCGGGCGCAGTCCGGGTGCTGGCGGCCGACCCGACCTAGGGTGGGGCGCGTGGCACGACGCAGCACGGCACGCACCCCCGAGCCCGACGAGCTGTCCCCGGCCGAGCGGTACGCCGCCGCGCGGCGCCGGGCGCAGGCCGAGAAGAGCGAGCTCGCCCGGTTCCGGCAGCTCCTGGACTTCCCGCTCGACGACTTCCAGGTCGAGTCCTGCGAGGCGGTGGAGCGCGGCAGCGGCGTGCTCGTCGCGGCGCCCACCGGCGCGGGCAAGACCGTCGTCGGCGAGTTCGCCGTGCACCTGGCGCTCGCCACGGGCAGGAAGGCGTTCTACACGACGCCGATCAAGGCCCTGTCGAACCAGAAGTACCACGACCTGGTCCGCCGGTACGGGGCGGAGCAGGTCGGCCTGCTGACCGGCGACACCACCCAGAACGGCGAGGCGCCGGTGGTCGTGATGACGACCGAGGTGCTGCGCAACATGCTCTACGCCGGGTCGAGCACGCTCGACGGGCTCGGGTTCGTCGTGATGGACGAGGTGCACTACCTCGCCGACCGGTTCCGCGGCCCGGTGTGGGAGGAGGTGATCATCCACCTGCCCGACGACGTGCAGCTGGTGTCGCTGTCCGCCACCGTGTCGAACGCGGAGGAGTTCGGCGACTGGCTGCGCACCGTCCGCGGCGACACCGCCGTGGTCGTGAGCGAGCACCGGCCCGTGCCGCTCGGCCAGCACGTGCTGGTCCGGGACGACCTGCTCGACCTGTATGCCGGCCACGTGGACCCGACGGCGCCTGGGAAGAACCCGCCGATCAACCCCGAGCTCGCGCACCTGCTGCGCCGGGCGGAGCGCGCGTCGGACGCGCCGCACCGCGGGCGCCGGGGCGCGGGCGACCGCGGGTTCCGCGGCCCGGGCGGCCGGCGGCCGGGCGG